>JARBUQ010000472.1 GCA_029239545.1 Paenibacillus sp. | reverse complement strand
GATCCTTACTAAATCTCTTAATTGGAGGCTTTATGCACCGGTTAGTTAACCCAAGTTATGCTAATAGCTAAGCTGCCTTAACCAATAGCATAAAATGAGTTTACTATTTCTGGTTTCCTGCTTTTGGGGCTTGGATTTGCAATATTTGGTTTGCTATTAGCTTAGTTTGCTTTACTAGCGAGCCCTTATTATTTGCATTAGGGCACGCTTTAACCTGGTGAGCTTGTTAACCTCTTTCAGGAAAAACCACCTTCTACGTTCAATTAATTTTGAAGCTCATTTCCACCACCCCGGCAAGGAACAGAACATAGGAGAGGACCTTCGCTCTCCCGCCAGAATCTTATTCTTTCTAATAAGACCACAAAAAAACAAGCGGGCAGCCAAATGACTGCACGCTTGTTCTTCATATTCTATGTAGGTCCCAAGATCCGATCGAAGCAATTACTCTGAAGCCGGACTTGATTGTACAACGGCATTAATGGCCGAACGATCGAATGTCAGCTTAGTTGCGTCATTTACGCGAAGTACGATTATATCATTGGTAATCTCAACAATCGTTCCATGCATTCCGCCAATTGTCGTAACCTTGTCACCTTTCTTAAGCTGACTCAGCATACTGGTGCGAGTTTTGGATCTCTTTTGTTGAGGACGGATAAGCAAGAAATACAAGACAGCGAACATCAAAATAAACGGAAGAAAGGTCATCAGATAACTTCCTGTTCCTTGGCTTGCAGCCTCTTCAGCAATATACCACATGTTGTTCCCTCCTTTCTTCACTAGCATAAACGGGTTGGTCCGTCATATAGGCGGCAACCGTTCTGCGTTGAAATATCAGAAAAGGATAAATTGATATACTTTCTGATATTTAAAACCCTTTGGAATTCTCATCCATTCCGTAACGCTCGAAGAACTCATTGCGGAAATCCAACAACCGATCTTCCCGTATAGCTTGTCTGACTCCTCGCATCATCTCGAGCAGGAAGTGCAGGTTATGATACGTTGTTAATCGAATGCCGAATGTCTCATCCGCTTTGATCAAGTGGCGTAAATAAGCTCTCGAATAGTTAGTGCACGTGTAGCAGCTGCAATTCGGATCGAGCGGTCCGTAATCCCGAGCATACTTCGCGTTGCGAATAACTAACCTTCCAGTATTGGTCATGCAAGTACCATTGCGGGCGATCCGTGTCGGAAGGACACAATCAAACATGTCAATTCCACGGATGGAGCCTTCAATTAATGCGTCCGGAGAACCTACTCCCATAAGATAGCGGGGCTTGTCCTGTGGAAGCATAGGAACGGTGCATTCCAGCATCTCATACATGAGGGGCTTAGATTCGCCTACACTCAGTCCACCAATAGCATACCCCGGGAAATCCATAGAAGTCAACTGTGCGGCGCTCTGCTGACGCAAATCGGCATGCATGCCGCCCTGTACAATAGCGAACAAGGCTTGATCATCAGGTCGTGTATGAGCCGCCAGGCAGCGTTCCGCCCAACGCGAGGTGCGCTCAAGCGATTGCTTGACATAATCGTATTCGGCCGGATAAGGAGGACACTCATCGAATGCCATAATAATATCGGCACCCAAAGCATTCTGGATCTCTGTAGCCTTCTCAGGTGTCAAAAAGAGCTTATCACCATTCAAGTGGTTGCGAAAATGCACACCTTCCTCCGTAATCTTACGGAGTTCACTCAGACTGAATACCTGGAAGCCGCCACTATCTGTCAGGATAGGCCGATCCCAATTCATGAATCGATGCAGCCCGCCAGCCTCCTTAACGATATCATGCCCTGGACGGAGAAACAGATGATACGTGTTGCTTAATATAATATGGGCATCCATCTGTTTAAGCTCTTCAGGACTCATCGTCTTCACCGTAGCCAATGTGCCTACAGGCATGAACGCGGGTGTCTCAATGACTCCATGCGGAGTATGCACTTTCCCGAGTCTGGCCCCCGATTGCTTGCAGGTCTTTATTGCTTCATACTTTACAGCCATTCCTTCATTCCCTTTCATTCGTTAATACCAACGTTATTCTTCATAGATAAACATCGCATCGCCAAAGCTGAAGAAGCGATATTCCTGATCAATCGCTTCCTGATAAGCACTCATAATCGCATCTCTACCTGCCAATGCGCTCACAAGCATCATAAGCGTAGATTTAGGAAGATGGAAATTCGTCAGCAGCGCATCCACAAGCTTGAACGAGTAGCCTGGATAGATGAAGATGTCCGACCACCCTTCACAGGGCTCTATAGGGCCGTCCCCAACTTGCTGCGCAATAGTCTCCAACGTTCGCGCTGAAGTAGTCCCTACAGCTATAATTCTGCCGCCCTTATGGCGAGCCTCATTCAGTTGATTCGCTGCTTCCGCTTCAATTCGGTAATATTCCGAGTGCATCGTATGTTCATCGATACGCTCCACGGAAACTGGCCTAAATGTGCCCAACCCTACATGCAGCGTGAGGTAAACAATGTGGATTCCTTTGTTGCGAATCTGCTGTAAATAATCCGGCGTGAAATGCAATCCTGCAGTTGGGGCAGCTGCCGACCCATCATGCTTGGCATACACGGTCTGATAACGTTCCCGATCTTCCAACTGTTCCTTGATATAAGGAGGCAGCGGCATTTGGCCCAGACGATCCAGAATTTGCTGGAAAATGCCTGTGTATTGAAACCGGATCGTCCTCATTCCCATCTCGCCGATCTCTTCCACTACAGCTGACAATTCCTCACCGAAGCTCATCGTGGTACCTGTCGGAATTCTTTTGCCTGGACGTACCAGCGCCTCCCAACGATCACTCTCAAGCTGCTTCAGAAGAAGCACCTCAACCTTGGCTCCTGTATCCGTCTTTATCCCGAATAACCGCGCAGGAATAACCCTCGTATTGTTCAGAACAAGGGTATCACCTTCATTCAAGTAATCAATCAGATCGGCAAAGCCTTGGTGTGCTATCGCTCCAGTCGATTTATTCAAGGTCAGCAGCCTTGAGGACGTTCTTTCCACGAGCGGGGCTTGAGCAATTAAACGCTCGGGCAATTCAAAATCAAACCAATTAACTTCCATGATTCCTGATCATTCCTTACTTATAGTGACTCCACTGTAGTAGTATTGCAGGATATATCGATAGTCATACCCGGATTCTGCCAATCCTCTGGCTCCCCATTGCGACATCCCTAAGCCATGACCGAAGCCGTTCCCGATCAAACGGAATTGGGGATCCTGTGTGACAGGCCTCACGGCTCCGGCAGCATTCATCAGGTAATAGGTGCTCTTGGCCGTTTGAAGCGGCTTTGGTGTGGACGAAGCTGATTCACCTGACAGTACATAAACCGACCCTTGGGTGCCATTCAACTGACGCTGCTTCCCGTCTGCACCCAGTATATTCATCTGGGCAGTCTGCTCGATCTGAAACTTCGTACTAGGGGCCCCATTAAGTGCCGTGCGATAGTTGTCAGGTCTGGTAAGCGGAATCGGCTTACCGTTAGCCATCAGCTCTGTAACCCTGCCTGATGGTCCTAACTTGGAAATCTCCAAAGACTGGAGTTGGCCTGCAACAGGTGTCGGGATCGTATTATTAATCAATTCCAGCAGCTTGCTGCCGGTAAAAGGACCGCGAATCCATGCATACTCATTGGATTCCAGGTCCCGACCAATTATTGTCATCCGGTCTCCTTTGTTCACCTTGGCTATAGCTTCATTCTTCACGTTATCGACATAAGGGGCAGGACGTATAGCCACCCCGGTTTCATTAGCAGCTGCTATAGGCAAACCAGCAGGAGATTTCATTCCTGTGTCGTCAGCGTAATCGGATCGTATGTATCCCACAGTCCCGTCAGTTAACACTACACGATACCAATTCAGCTTGCCGGCAGCGGCACCTTCATCTGGGCTGGACATGGAGGCAATATAATCAATTTTTTGTCCCCATACCTCTACGGAGTCTCCTGTCAATCCCCCTCCATTCGAGTAATAGAACGGGGAGATCGGAGCACCCT
>JARBUQ010000471.1 GCA_029239545.1 Paenibacillus sp. | reverse complement strand
GCACTGCAGCGATTGATTTATAGGTAAGAGAAGTGCAAAGTTTCTGTAGGCAGTCTAGCAGAAGCCTGGTGCTTTTTTTGATGGATAAGGAAGATGGAGTTAGAGCTGGTACGGGGAGGGGGTGGATGATCTGGTTTATTGTCAACCGTACATCTGGCAATGGGAAAGGTGCTGTGCGCTGGGCGGAGGCAGAGCGTATTCTTAAGGATGCTAATGCGGTCTACGGAGTACGTTATACAGAGTTCAGAGGACATGCGACACAATTAGCCACTGAGCTTGCGGCAAGAGGGGATACGATATCGGTTGTTGCTATAGGTGGCGACGGGACTGTGAATGAGGTTGCATGCGGGTTAGCGGGTGGGGTTATCCCCATGGGATGCATACCCTCAGGTTCAGGCAATGACTACGCCAGAAGCGTTGGGATTCCCAAAGATGTAAAGGGAGCGCTTAGGCGAATTCTGGAGGGTAAGACCCGAACCATTGATGCCGCCCGCTTAAACGGAAGAGGATTCATTATATCCAGCGGAATCGGCTTCGATGGCGAGGTAGCACGTGTGACGAACGAAGCATTCTACAAGCGTTGGTTAAATCGAATGCGGCTGGGGAGTTTATCCTACGTAATAACGGTTTTGCGCTTGCTCGTAAGCTATAAGACTTCGGCCGTAACAATACAAATAGATGATAAGACATTCTCATACCCGTCTGTATGGTTGATCGCAATTGCGAACATGCCTTATTACGGAGGCGGGATGAAGATTTGCCCGGATGCCAAATTTGATGATGGTCAATTCCAGCTCTGCATTGTGGACGGAATTACGCGTCTTGAGCTGCTTATGTTCTTCCCTCGCGTGTTCCAGGGAACGCATATCTCACATCCGGCTGTACACCTGCTTACAGGCTCGCAATTATCCATACGATCCGAAAGACCGCTATCCATACATGCTGACGGGGAATGGGCAGGGACTACTCCCGCTGTCATAGATTGGGTTCCTGAAGGTTTGAATATTCTGTAACCAAATACAAGCACAGAGCCTGCGGTCAGCTTTAAGCCCAACCAAATGCTCTGTGCTTCATTGTTATTGATCTTCATCAGATCAGGAAGATGGCTACAATTGTCGTGACTAGCAATCCAATTACGACAGGCTTCACATTACGGCGTGCCAGCTCGAACGGATCTACGCCGCAGATTGCAGCTGCCGGAATTAGCGCCCAAGGAATGAGTGTTCCTCCACCTACCCAGATGGCTGCAATTTGACCAAGAGCGGTTAATGTTGCAATACCCGAGCCAATAGCGGTAGAGAACAATTGGGCGATGGAGCCGGCAAGCGAGATTCCGGAGAAGCCCGATCCATCGAGACCGGTAATCGCGCCAACAGAGGTTAAGGTTACAGCGCTGACCGTAGGGTTCACCGGAACGGTATTGGCAAGCGCAAGACCAAGATCATTGACAATCCCATGCGAGCCTTCCGGAAGCAGCTTGCCGAATATATCGATGAAAGCAGAATCGCCCAAGTAGAAAAAAGCGGCTATCGGAATAACTGGACCGAATACCCGGAATCCGAATTGAAAGCCTTCGACCAGGTAGGAGGTGGTCTTCTCCAGACCGGCCCCTCTATACGTGAGCATCGAAAGAATAAGCATAATGAACAAGGCTGTGCCGCCGATTAATGCTGTTGCATCTCCACCCTGCAGGTCCAGCTTGAACATAGCGACTATATCGGCTGCGAACAGGATAGGAATTACGATAGCAAGCAGCCTTTTCCAGACAGGGGATAGAGCGGTTCTCTCAGCAGAGTCTGCCGAGCCTTCCTCCAGACCCGAGGCAATCGTAGTGCGACCCGTAGAGGGAGTAAGCCAACCTAATCGCATATCGCGCTTTATCATCCAGAAGGCTGTAACAGTTGTAACAGCCCCCATAACAATAACGAGCGGGATACTGGCTTGCAGCACATCGCCAACAGGGATACCTGCGGCATCGGCGGTCAGCTTTGGAGCCCCTTGAATGACGAAGTCTCCTGACAAGGCGATTCCATGACCGAACAAGTTCATCGCCACAGCTACACCGAGAGCGGGTAACCCTACTCGCATGGCGACAGGGAGCAGTACAGCGCCGACAAGGGCAACGGCAGGGGAAGGCCAGAAAAACCAGGAGATGACCATCATTACAATCCCGATTACCCAGAAGGCTAAGCTCGGCGTACTGATCAATCTTGTAATGGGTGAAATCATTACCTCATTAATACCGGTTCGGATGAGGATTTTGCTTAAGGATACAATGATCGAGATAACTAGAATGGTACCAATTAGCTCCTTGATTGCATAAATAAAGCTGGAAAAAACACCGCTTACAGAATCACTGATCGAATGGGTGGCAACCAGGCCGAGCAGCATAATGCCGAGCACACATAACAATGTTGTGTCTCTGCGCCTGATCATGAAACCAATAATGAGAACTACGAACGATAAATAAATCCAGTGAAGTGATATTAAAGAGGTTTCCATATGTCGCTCAACTCCGAGAAAGGGATTACAGATTACTCCACTCTATGTAAGAGGGAAGGGATGTGTGAATGCCCAGGACATAGGAACTTTGAGATAGGAACTTAAATAAAGGAGGAGGTGCAGCCACATGAGTCAAGCTGTCATACCTGATCATATACAGGAAGGACTTAAGGTGCTGTTTGTAGGGTACAATCCAAGCTTGATGTCGAGCAAGACGGGGCATCATTATGCGAATCCGAATAATCGTTTCTGGAGAGTGCTGTATGCGGCAGGGATAACTCCAAGATTATTCAGGACAGATGAGAATGAAGAGATGCTGCAGCTGGGATACGGCTTCACCAATATCGTTGCCAGGCCTACGCGAACGGCTGCAGAGATTACGAGGGAAGAATATGAAGAGGGACGGATTATCCTTCGTCAGAAGCTGATCCAGTATCGTCCCAAAACGGCTTGTTTTGTAGGGAAAGGGGTGTATGAGCAATTCAGCGGAAACAAATCCTGCCCATGGGGGTTACAGGTTTCTTCTGTTGTGGAAGGAGTGAATGATTTTGTAGCTCCCTCCACAAGTGGCCTAGTAAGGATGACCATTGATGAACTGACTGCAGTATTTGCTCAAATTCCTGTGGATGGCTCGTGAAGTCAGGCTTTCAGTGATAAAGTGTCATCAGACTTGGGATCAAGGCATTGAGGGCAGTAGCGAGCAGGAGCAGGAATGTAATTCGACGAAACCAGACGGGATTAAACTGCTTATGGAGGGCAGACCCCAGCCATTGTCCTATGAAAATAGCAGGAATATACCAGTAAGCATGAATCAGACTCTGCGCCACGACACGATCGGAGATCCACTGGAACGTAAGACTGATCGGATATACAAGGCAATAGAAAGCGATGGAAGTACTGCGGAAGGCTTGTTTGTTCAATCCCTGCATCGTAAGCAGCAGAATTAAAGGAGGACCGGGCATTCCAACAGAGGTGGTCAACGCACCGGACACAATTCCAATCCGTCTGCCTTTTCCAAGCGGGAAAACGACTTGTTTGATCATGAATGCAGTGGCCGCTAATATACAAAGGCTGACAAGCAGCTTTAACCATTCGACAGGCATCGTAAAATATAAAAATCCGCCAAGCGGCAGCCCGATCAAGCTGCCAGTAAATACGCGAAACAAGGTAGCTCGTTCAATGGTTCTCCAGATCGAGGGCAACGCTGAATAGCAGGATACCAACGATATCGCCCCGGATAAAAAAATAGCGGTATGAGGCTCGAATTGCAGCATGAGCAGGGGAATCGCTATGATTGCGAATCCGAAGCCAGTGCTGGACTGAATCAATACGGAGATCAGCACGACCAGAAAAGGGTATAAAATGTCCATCATGTTAACTCCCATTCTTGTGGTTTCATAAACAAGGGCAATCCCCTGTATGTCAGGTTGGGATTGCCGCTGCTGCCGGGTATGGAGAGGTAATTGAGAATTAAAGAATTAGAAGCGATCACCAGTCCGCTTAATG
>JARBUQ010000470.1 GCA_029239545.1 Paenibacillus sp. | reverse complement strand
TGGTGGGAATTAGCTGCAAAAAAGCAATTAAATCGAGTTGACCCGACTAGTGAGGCCGGATTAGTTGCACAAAAGCAATAAAATGGGCAAGAGAGTCAATTCGGGGATCGTGTAGTGGGAAATAGTTGCGGTTCTGCAAGTAAAGTCGGCTAATTCGGGGTCCGGAGTGAAATTAATTGCCTTTTGGCAATTAAATGAACGCAGATGGAGGTTTTTTCCTGGGAGCTGGCCCACACTCGGTTAGCACCGGCTCACTAGTAAAGCAAACTTAGCTAATAGCAAACCAACGATCACAAGTTTTGGCCATTGGTCAGGTTTTTCTCACGAATGAGCAAGACCATAGTAATGTACTATTCAATCGTACATTTACACATGTAGGATTATTGAAAAAATGATTATACTCTCGGTGAGATCAAGTAAAGGAGGGTGCCAATTTGAAGCTTGGGGTAATCGGTTATGGTAAGCGCATTCGAATTGTTATTGATAGCATTCGAAAGGAAGATCCAACCTGTGTAGTGAAGGCTATTACTGATATCCGCAAGGAAAATATTGCTAAGGATACATCAAATACCGCAGCCCCCTTTAGTTTATACGATACTCCTGAAGAGATGCTTGCCTCGGAGCAATTGGACGGTATTCTGATCGGAACTCGCTGCTCGTTGCATACCGAGATGGCACTTAAGGTGCTGCCCACTGGAATCCCGTTATTCATGGAAAAGCCTGTTGCAACAACGATAGAGGACGCCTATAGATTGAAAGCGGGTTACGAAGAAGGGAAGAGCAAGGTAATCGTTTCGTTTCCGCTGAGGATCACGTCAATTGTCCAGTTTGTAAAGGAGATCGTTGGTTCCGGTAAAATTGGCACTGTTGAGCACGTTCAGGCTGTGAATAATGTCCCGTACGGCAGTACTTACTTTCATCATTGGTACCGAGATGAGAAGGAGACAGGAGGATTGTTCCTCCAGAAGGCTACTCATGACTTCGACTATATCAATTATGTGTTAGGCTACAAGCCAACAGATGTGTTTGCAATGACGTCCAAGCAAGTGTTCAAGGGCTCGAAACCAGCCGGATTAAAATGCATCGATTGCGATGAAAACCGCACCTGTCTCGACAGTCTCGTATACGGACCAAACAAGAATAAAGATTGGGAATATTGTTCGTTTGCTGTAGATACAGGTAATGAGGATTCAGGAAGCGCGTTAGTCCGCTATGATACCGGGATGCATCTGTCGTATTCACAAAATTTCTTCGTTAGACGTTCTGCCGGTACACGTGGGGCTAGATTTATGGGTTACAAGGGGACTTTAGAGTTTGATTTTTTCACGAACGAAGTAAAGGTCATGATGCATCATACTCCGAGAATTGAAACCTATCATTTCGAGGCGTCTCAAGACCATTTTGGCGGTGATACTGCCTTGGCTCGTAATTTCATTGGATTGATGAATAAAGAGGAAGAGTCACTCAGTCCGCTTGAGGATGGGTTAGCTAGTGCACTCTTGTGCATAAAAGCGCGAGAGTCTGCCTTAACGGGTACGTATCAAAAAGTGGCTTGGGAATAAATCCGATTTTATTATAACCGTTCTAATGTGGCGGAAGAGGAGGGGTTAAGAATGCCAAGTAAAACATCTGCAAATTCCCAGCTGACTGGATCAGAATCTGGGGGAGTTGACAAGGTGAGACGATTGGAGACGGATGTGCTAATCGTTGGAGGAGGCACTGCTGGAGTAACAGCTGCGCTTGCCGCGGCTGCCAATGGAACAACTCGAGTGTTGCTGGCAGATAGCAGTGGAGGAATCGGGGGAGTGGGCACCCATTCTGGGATCCATGCCTATTATTTGGGGCTTCATGTAGGGGTCCAGACAGAAATGGATAAGCGAATCTGGACAAAGGCCGACGAATTAAAGAGTAAGGCGAAAGGCTTTCACCCGGAGGCCAAAAAGATTGTCCTGTTGGAGCTGTTGCAAGAAAGCGGGGTTGAAATTCTGTATGAATGTGTCGCTGTAGAAGTGTTAATGGAAGACAGAAGAGTTACCGGAGTAGTATTCGAATCACCGACGGAGACCATCCGCGTAGACGCACGCATTACACTAGATAGCACGGGAAATGGTGACATATGTACACTCGCAGGTGTGTCCTATTCGGATGGTCGCCAATGGGATGGCGTTATGCATTGCTATTCTGTTCCACCTCGTTATCTGAACGACAAAGGATTGGCTGATTTTCGGAATTTCGATGCTGGATGGGTGGATCCATCGAGCACTCGGGACGTAACCCGTGCTTTAATATCCGGGCGACAATTGCTTTGGCAGCTCCCTCAGCTAGCTAATGATGGGTTTATTGCCATTCCTCCGCTGCTAGGGGTGCGCGAGGGCAGACTTTTTCATGGGGAATACACACTTACCTTGGAAGACCTGATTATGGACCAGCGATTCGATGACGTCGTAATGAAGTGTTTCTCTCATTATGATACACATGCTAAGGATATGGCGAATGAAAGTCAGTTGGCGCAATGGTGGACAGAAGTCATGGGAGCCTGGAGTCAGAGGGTCGGTTGCGACGTTCCTTACCGCTCATTCGTTCCTAAAGCAACGGAAGGTTTATTGATCGCTTGCCGCGCTCTCTCACTGGATCATGACGCTGCAGCAGCATTACGGATGCAGCCCGATATGCATGCCGTGGGTGAGGTAGCGGGAACAGCAGCTGCAATGTGCTGCGAGACCGGACAACAGCCTCGTGTGCTGGATGTTGTGACGCTTCAGAACCGTTTGGTTGAACGTGGCGTATTGCATCAAGATGACCTGACACGGGATAGCGCCCCTTGGGTAACGATGTTTGAAAGCAAGCGGGAGGAGCGACTTTGGACGCTGGCAACGGTGCAGCAGCCGGAATCTCTTCATAAACTTGCCGGGGCGTTGGGTACCGATGAGGAGGGCAAAGCGCTATGGTGGCTGTGGAAGGCAGGAGATAAGGCACTTCCTGTACTAAAGGACCTATACGAAAATTCAACGGGACGTCCCCGTCGTGGGGCTGCGATCGCATTAGGACTTCTAGGAGATAGAACTGGCGTTCCAGAGCTGATACGAGCAGTCGAGCAAGAAGATGCGGACGGCTTACCAGGATTTGAATCAAGGATTCCACCAAGCTGGCTTGGATGTCTCGTGACGTTGAAGCATTTGAAAGAAACGTCCTGTGTCCGTATTGTGCTTGCTAAATTGGAGACGGATGTAACAGTGGCCAGGCTTCCGGGCTTTGCGCGAACGTTGCATATTCTCCAATATTTAATCGAAGTAACTCCTCATCTATCTGAGGCTACGCGCAAGGAAACGATAAGAAGTGTCGAGCTGCTGTTGGCTGATCCTGACTTGGGCAAATATTGGGGGGGCGGGTTAATGGCTCCTGTCTCGATTCGTTGGAATCTCGATATGACAGCTTCATATTTGCTCGGTATACTAGGTCGCCACGAATCTGCAAAGCAGATATTAGAGCAATACCAAAACGACGATCGTAAGTATGCTCGTAATATGTCGAACATCCTAACGAGCCGGCTGTCGGAGGCGACACCATTCATAGGGACTGGGAGAGTGAATCAAGCATGAGCATAAATGAAGGGTTAGGTCATGGAAAGGTTCGGAATTCAGTCAGAGTTGTCGATACGATCCGAGGAAATCAGGAGATTGAGGTCTATGGAACGTACGATGTTATTGTTTCCGGTGGTGGCTTGATCGGACTTGCTTGTGCGACTTCGCTTGCGCGTTTGGGATGTCACGTAGCTATTATCGAACGAAGAAGTGCACTGGGGTGGGAAATCGGCCGCGCAAGATGCTCGACCGTTGGATTAGATCAAGGAACAAGAAAGTCTCCCTTAATCGGTGAGATGGTTGAGGAGCTTGATCGGTGGTCTTCACGCGAAGGAGGAGTACGCGCATCGGTCGCCGAGCTACTGTTTGATCGCTGGGCGATGGAAGCGGGTATCGATGTGATGTTTCACGGCTGGTCTTCAAGGATAGAACTAAA
>JARBUQ010000469.1 GCA_029239545.1 Paenibacillus sp. | reverse complement strand
GCTTTATTTTAGGCAAATTGCATAAGGCGGCCAGCGAATTTGTGCCGATGAATGACAAACGCTTGCCTCGCTATGATGATCCTGCAGGTACACTTCAAGTTATACAAGAGGTGGAATTCCAATTCAAAGACAGGATCAAACCCGGACAACAAAAGGTATTGGATTACATCAAACAGCAATGCACTGAAATATCACTGCATGTTCCCGATGAAGTATACTGGGGTTTGCCTAGTCTGATCATTCACGGAGACTATCATCCGGCGAATATTAAGTATTCGGATGGGAAGGTATCCGGGGTGTTTGATTTCGATTGGGCCAGCTTGCAGCCGAGAGTGCGTGATATTGTCGATGGAATCGCCTATTTCGCCGCAAGGAGGAAGCACTTAATCGATGGTGGTGATATATATTCCCTGACTCAAAGCTGCAGGATGGATATGAAGAGGAGCCTTCTGTTTATTAATGGCTATCTGATATCGACCTCTGCCCCCCTTCATCAACAGGAAATCGAGGCACTTCCCTATTTGGTAGCTTCACGATTGATTACAAGCCGTGTATTGGCATTGAGGAAAATACCGGAGGAGCACAAGTTAGCCATGCTTACAAAGGGTATCGAAAAGCAGATCCGTTGGCTGGAGGACAATCGGAATGAGTTCTTAGGCGCGCTGACAAAGGTCAATAAGATCTAAGGCAAATGTAAGAGAAGTTATAGCTTGACGGGTTACCAGTACAAGATTACCATGAAGATGTTACATCCATACTTTACTCGTTGTGTTTGTTGCCATGCTACAACCGAAGGAGGAACGAAGGATGCGCGATTTGGGTATTAAGGTAATCTGGTTCTCCAAAGAGAAGTATTTACCCGGCGAAGGGCTGGTAGAGCATAGCCATCAATATTTTCACTACATTTATGTAGTGAGCGGTAAAGCACGTATTTCCGTTGGGAGCCAATCGTTCGAAGCGCAACAAGATGAGTTTTTTCTCACTCCAGTTGGCGTTACACACGCATTAGACGAAATTGACCCCAAGGGTGTCAATGTGATTGAAATCAAGTTTCACGTTACCGATCCTGATCTACTCACGCTCGTTATGTCGTTCAATGGTAGGTTCAGCTTCTCCGATCAACGGATCAGACATATTCTGGAGGTCCTAATCGGTGAAGGAATGAATAAAGAGAGCTTCTTCGAGGAATTGATCCATTTGAAATTTCTTGAAGTTTTGTTCTATATTCTAAGGAGCGTCAACGTGAGCTTGCCGACCAAACACCATACGAAGGATATGATCGAAAGCATGCGCGAATCGATGCCGGGCGTCTCTGATTTCAGTGAAGTATTGTCCTATATCGATGCGAATTTGAATGATCACATTGATCTCGATCTGCTGGCCAAAATTTGCCGGATGTCCAAGCATCATTTCTGCCGAAACTTCAAACAGATGGTCGGCGTATCCCCTATGCGATATTTGAACAAGAAGCGGTTATCGCGGGCCAAGCAATACATGCTTCATTCCGATTTGAATATAACACAAATAGCAAGCCATGTCGGGTTTGCCGATATTCATTACTTCAGCAAATTTTTCAAAAAACACGAACTGCTTACTCCTCAAGAATTTATTAATAAAATGAAAACGAACTTATACTTCCATCTTGGAAATTGACAACAATCACAATGTATACATAGTGCATAGATCGAATATAGTCAAACTCGTAATTCTAACTCTGTCCGCAGGGTTTGATTACGAGTTTTTTGCGTATTAGATAAGCAATAAAGTGCAAATATGAAGCAACATTGTATAAATAATCCTAATTCTAATTGAGATACAGTAGAGACATGAAATGGCCATTTCAACTATTGCGATATGGAAGACGGTGAATAGTAAGGATAGCTCTGATCTCAAATCGCTAATGTCAATTGGCAAAAGGAACACAATATGTTAATAAGGAGTGTTTCAGTATGCTTAGAAAAAAAATGACAAGCATTGTCCTGGCTATGTTTATTGTGTTTTTCACGATTGAACCGATTACGATGGCAGCGGCTGGGCCCATACCAAACCAAGCAGCTGGCCAATGGACGCAGTGGCGTAACACTGCTGACCTGCTTGGTCATCAGGAGCTTCCAGGCGACATTACTGCAAGCACGGTTCGCGATGCGGCGTCACTCTTCATCTCGGGGAGTACGGATCCGATGCCGATATTCGCCGATGTTAACGAGGACGGCAGTCCGGAAATATTCATGACCGATTCCGGGCGTGTCACAGCTATTTCTGCAACAGGTACACGACTCTGGCTCAGCAGCTCACTGCAGGCCAGAACGGTATACGGAGTCGCTGATTTTGATAATAACGGCAGCTATGAAGTGCTGGTCTCTGCAACGAAAGCGATCATTATCCTTGACGCAGAAACGGGCGATATTCTCGTCAGGCTGGATATTCCCGAAGATATTCAGACCGGTCGGTTCATCTTCGGAGACTTCGATAAAGACGGTTTTTTCGAAATCGTTTACTACCCCTACAAAAACCCTTACATGGATATTTACAAATTTGGAAATGTGGCAGGTACACTCACCTTGAGTTTGGTCAACAAGATCCTCGATGACAGAAGCGAAAACTCCGGCGGTTTCTCCGCTTACTATCCACAGCTTGCTGCATCAGATATGAATGGTGACGGCAAAGAGGAAATTATCCTGTCCAGTTGGACCCGTATGGCGGTCTACAGCGCTGAAGACATTGCTGGGAGTGTAGATATTGTTCTCAAGGATGACGAGCTCACCTTTACAGGTATAACTGGCGAAGACGGCTCGGACTATTCTAACCTGGTAGACGGCGACTATACAACCACATGGAGTGCGGTGGCGGGTACTGCTGAAGCGACCTTTGCGACAACGTATCAGGCACCCAAAAAGATTTCCAAGCTTGTTATTGTCGGTACAGACGGCTTGGATGTCGAAATTAATGGCTTTGATTATTTGAACGGCTGGCATGTAATCGGTCAGCAGACGAAACATAACGTTACCTCCATTCCGGGTGGCGCTGGAATAAAGGGTCATATCTTCAACTTCACCGATTACGTCTTTACGGATAAGCTCAAGGTCGTTGTGAGGAACAATGGCTCTGGCGCTCAAGTTCAGGCGAATGAAATACTCGCGTATGGCGAGGATATGGAAAATCCGGTTGTAGTCAGTAAAGAGAATTACTCAGAAGTAATGCCGGACAGTCAGTTGACCGCCGCCAACTTACCTATCGGCAATGCGGATATGCTCATAGACGGCAATGTTGAGCAAGCAGCAACGACCATGATCGGGACGAAGGATGCAACCTTCAACGTTACTTTCAAGGCGAACCGATACATCACAGGCGTGAAGCTTTTCGGCGCAGCGGACAAGGGGATTACAGCCAAGTCGGTGGAGATCCAAACATTCGACACCCTCGAAGGCGAATGGATAACCCGTGGCAAAGTTGATAATGGCAACACCCAAAGTGAAATTAGGGAAATATGGCTCACGGATGCCTTTGTAGGCCAAGGGTTCAAGGTAATTGTCAAGGGTGCAAAGAACGGTATAGCGGACCAGCTTTCCATCAGCGAGCTGCAGTTCATGGAGCTCAACCCGCTGATAACACCGACAGCAGGGAGAGCGATCCAAGGCGGCGTACTTGCTAATAACCCGTCGTATGGCCCCATGAACTTATTCAACGGGAACGAAACCGACTATTACTTTTCGGAATATTGGCCGACCTCCTCTTGGCCTGACGGAGGCTTGACAACGATTCTGGAGTATGACGTTCCTGCAGGTACGGTGCTAACCAGCTTCAGAGCAGTAGACTTCTGGACCAATGTGGCTATGCTGATTTTGCCGGACGGCGAATCTGACTGGAAGACGATGGCAACATCCCAGTATACCTCCACCAAGTTCAATGATGCTAACTTTTCCAATTTACCGATAACGGTTCCTTCTAACGGAAAGGTTCGCTTCATGTTCTACGGCGGCCCGTACGAGACAACCGGCTACACCAACAATCCAACAGTCG
>JARBUQ010000468.1 GCA_029239545.1 Paenibacillus sp. | reverse complement strand
TTGACAAGGAAGCAATTCGCGTATTGGCTCAACCTAATCTCTCCTCATTAGATGGGAATGTCGCGAAAACTTCGGCATCCTGGTCGGGCATAACGCTCTCATGGATCAAGACTGCTGCTCAGCAGATCGGCACAGGTGTGAAGGAAGCGGGTCTATTTATTAAGGAGACGGCAAATTCAGCCTGGACGGAGATGAAGAAAGGGCCGCTGTGGTTATGGGCGCTTACTTTGCTTCTGGTTGCACTGCCTTCCAAGTGGGCTTACACTGCGTTAAGCAGCAGGCTGCGAATAAGACGGAGAGTGGCGAAGGGGAGACGTTCCCTGCAACCGTTCGACTCAATTTGGGCGAAGCTTGGCCGGAAGCTTGGCGCACGTCGTCCGGAGCAGACTGTCCGTGAGTATGTTCACGCCGCTGTGCAAGCGTTGCCGGAGGAGGATCAGCGTGAAGCGCTGCTGCATTTCGCAGGCTTGTATGAGACGGCCCGTTATTCAGAGGAAGAAAGGCTTACCCGCAGCAACGCAGCCCTTAAGAAACATTTGACCCAGCTATGGAGTCGCATCACCCGTTCCAAGTCTACATAAACTATGCGATAATGTAGCTATATGGATGGAGGGGATCACGAATGAAGAAGAATAGGACAGGGCCGGACACAGATGACAGCTTGCAGCACCCGATTGTTATGTTCGATGGTGTCTGCAATTTCTGCAACAGCTCTGTGGAGTTCATCATTCGACGCGATCCCCGCGGCTTGTTTCACTTTACGGCGTTGCAATCGGATGCCGCACGCAGCTTGCTCGCGAATCGGGAACTGAACACCTCGGAATCAGACTCCATTCTCTTGCTGGAGAATGGTCAATTGTATTCTTCTTCCACAGCGGCCCTTCGTATCGCCAGACGGCTGAAAGGCTGGCCCAGGCTGACTTCTGTTTTTCTTATTGTCCCAAGCGTGCTTAGAGACCCGTTATATCGCTTACTCGCGAGGAATCGCTACAGATGGTTCGGGAAGCAGGATGCTTGCATGCTGCCTTCTCCTGATGTGCGGGCGCGTTTTTTGGGTTAGACCTGCTTCAGGTTGCACAAAAGCGCAATTCCTTGACGAGGTTTCCAAGCATTTATATAATTAGCTTTATATGTTGAGCGGACATGCTTTTGCTACGCAAATGCTTGGATTATGCTTACGAGGTGCATTTGCTAAGCAAATGCTTAAGGAGGAACACATGAATAAACCGAATGAAATGATCGTTGTGCTGGACTTCGGCGGTCAATATAATCAGCTGATTGCACGCAGAATACGCGATCTGGGCGTATACAGCGAATTGCTGCCCTACAACACTTCTGCATCACGCATTCGTGAGCTGGCACCGAAGGGAATTGTATTCTCGGGCGGTCCTTCCAGTGTATACGAGCCTAATTCTCCGCAAGTGGACCCGGCCATTTACGAGCTAGGTTTGCCTATACTGGGGATTTGTTACGGGATGCAGCTGATGGCTCACCAATTGGACGGAAAAGTGGAGAAGGCCAGCAAGCGTGAATACGGCAAGGCTGATGTGGATTTCAATCCGGATAGTGCATTGGTCAAAGGCTTGTTATGCAAGCAAACGGTATGGATGAGTCACGGGGATTATGTTTCCAGCCTGCCGAGCGGATTTGTTGTGGATGCAAGCACAGAGCACGCTCCGGTGGCGGCAATGAGTCATCCGAGCAAGCAATTCTATGGTGTTCAATTTCACCCGGAAGTACGCCACTCCATTTATGGTAATGAACTGATTCATAATTTCCTGTTCGGAGTTTGCGGCTGTGAAGGCGCTTGGAGCATGACTACATTTATTGAGGATACCATCCGTGATATCCGCGCCCAAGTCGGCAGCAGCAAAGTATTGTGTGCGCTGAGCGGAGGCGTTGATTCATCTGTAGTAGCAATCCTGCTGCACAAGGCCATTGGCGACCAATTGACCTGTATGTTCATCGATCATGGGCTTCTGCGTAAGGGTGAAGCGGATAGCGTGATGGAAACCTTCGTAGGCAAGTTTGATATGAAGGTAGTTAAGATCGATGCGCGCGACCGTTTCCTTGGCAATCTGGCAGGGGTGGAGGATCCAGAGCGCAAGCGCAAAATCATCGGAACGGAGTTCATCCGTGTGTTCGAGGAGGAGTCTACTCAGTTCGATGATTTCGAATATTTGGCGCAAGGCACTCTGTACACCGATATCGTCGAAAGCGGCACAGCAACAGCCCAGACGATCAAGTCCCACCACAATGTAGGCGGCCTGCCTGAAGATATGAAATTTAAGCTGGTCGAACCTCTGAAGGCTCTTTTCAAGGATGAAGTGCGCAAGGTTGGGGAAGAATGCGGTTTGCCGGCAGCGATCGTATGGCGTCAGCCTTTCCCTGGACCGGGTCTGGCCATTCGGGTATTGGGTGAAGTGACGGAAGAGAAGCTGCATATTGTCAGGGAATCGGATGCCATTCTGCACCAGGAGATTGCGGCAGCGGGCTTGCAGCGCGAGATCTGGCAGTATTTCACGGCGCTTCCCAATATGAAGAGTGTTGGTGTGATGGGGGATGGCCGTACGTATTCATACACGGTCGGTCTTCGTGCAGTCACTTCCATTGACGGGATGACAGCGGATTGGGCGCGTATTCCTTATGAGGTGTTAGAGCGGATCTCCACACGGATTGTGAACGAAGTAGAGAACGTGAACCGCATTGTATATGACATCACGTCGAAGCCTCCAGCTACGATTGAGTGGGAATAAAGCAAGAATGGTTTGACTACGAAGGGGGAGACCTGCTGGAACCAAGAGCAGGTTTCCTCCTTTTATTTTCCAAATAAAGAGAAGAGGTGCAAGGTGGAGCAGGAATTAATGCGTATATTTAATGAACGGCATGAGCCTATTGGGGTGGCTGAACGCGCGGAGGTACATAGAAAAGGGTACTGGCATGAAACCTTTCATTGCTGGATTCTCAGCAGAGAAGCAGAGGTCGACTACATTTATTTACAGCTGCGCAGCTCTGACAAAAAAGACTACCCAAATTTGTTGGACATTACTGCTGCGGGCCATTTGCTTGCAGAGGAGACGGTGGCGGATGGAGTAAGAGAGGTAGAGGAAGAGCTGGGAGTGAAGGTGTCGATGGATAAACTGGTGCCGCTTGGGAAAATCTATTACTGTATGACCAAACCTGAGATGATCGACAGGGAAATCGCTAACGTTTTTTTGTATAGGGCTGAACATACCTTCGACTGCTACCAGCTCCAGCCGGAAGAGGTATCCGGAATTGTCAGAACGAAGTACAGTGATTTCTGTGCTTTATGGACCGAGGATGGTCAGAATGAGATAAGTGTCGAGGGCTTCGTCATGGACGATCAGGGCAACAGATCCTCTGTCCAGCAGAAGGTTGGCAAGCAGGATCTGGTTCCACATGAGCGGTCTTATTATTTGAAAGTCATCGAGTCCATCAATCAAGTGATCGCAGCGTCATAAGAACCATCCGAATAGCAAATTTACACCGAATAGCTTGGCAAAAGTGAATGTATACGGATACATCCGAACGACCATATGAAAAAGCGGTCTAATTGTTCGGTTTTCTAATTGACAAATTTCGAGGCTTGGGCGTAGAATATGGGTGAATAACAACATAACCGTTTCGTATATTCTCGAGAATCGGCTTGAGAGTTTCTACAAGGTCACCTCAATGATCTGGCTACGAAAAGAGAGCGCAATGCCTTGGTGGGAGAGCAGCAATGCTTGACTGGCGAGCGCATTTCTTGTCGCTTTCTCCGCGTGGAGCCTGATCGGTATGCAGTGAGATGGATAACGGATCGGCTTTTTTGCGTTGTACGGCTATTCTGTTATCAATAATCATGCTTTCGATCAAGCATCATGGGCAGTCGCAAGACGATTTTGTTATTCCCAATCAATTATGTTGTGGGAGGAATAGTCAAATGGATCGGTTGTTTAAACTGAGGGAGCATGGAACTACGGTCAGAACTGAGATTATTGCAGGGATGACCACCTTTATGACGATGG
>JARBUQ010000467.1 GCA_029239545.1 Paenibacillus sp. | reverse complement strand
AATCTCCCACATGCTCAGCAAGCCACATCTCTTGATGCAGCTTTCCCTTGTTGCGCCATCTCGTTTCCCACGCGGCATGGTGGTATCTACAAGCTCAGATACCGTTATGAGGATGTTCGCTTCCCCAGCGGATGCGGACACAGGATCCACTCTTTGCCCCCAATCCCCCGTTTTGCACCTGCTCGTGGACACATTCCGTCCCTCTGGACTTTTGCCTCAAGTCCATAATTCTATCGGCGTGAACTCGCGGAAGTCTTGCTGCTGGGCTTGCCCCAACAAAAAGGACGTCTGCGCTGCAAGCGCGCGACGTCCTTTTTGCTCATACACTCAAACCTCAAGCCAGCTTCTCAAATCATCCATCGTACGGCGAATGTCGGTTATTTGTTCCTCGCCTTCGATTTCCCGTTCAATTATAAGCTCACCCTGAAAGCCTCGGTCCTTTAACAGCTTGATCAATAACGGGAAGTTGACCTTGCCTAATCCCGCGCGCACTTCTCGGCCCAGCTGTTCTCCGTTCGTCGGGTATAAGCCGTCCTTGACATGAACATTGCGGACATAATCTCCGATGACGTCCAGGGCGTCAATAGGATTGCCCTTGCCATACAGAATCAGATTGGCCGGATCAAGATTAATGCCTAGATTGGAGCAGCCGATCCTCTCAATCGTCCTCAGCAGCACAATAGGTGTCTCCTGTCCCGTTTCGAACCAGAACCCGATCCCCTGCCGCTCGCAATATAACGCCACTTCCCGGATAGCCTCTACGACAGGCGGATAAGCGGGATCCGTCATATTCTCAGGAATGAAGCCGCAATGTGTGATAATGGCAGGAGCCCCTATGCTGTGGGCAAAATCCGCCCAACGCTTAAGCGCCTCCACCCGCTCAGCCCGATAACTCTCCGGCACAAGTCCGAGTGTGGACGGTCCTGCTGTGAAATTCCATTCTGCTGGCCCCGGCACTCCTGCCCACATCGCGCTAATCCGCACGTCTGCTGCCTTCGCCTCTCGCACAACCCGCTCGGCCACCTCTTTGGTTGCCTGGCTCATGTCCCAGCTAACCAGTTGACACACATGAAGCCCTAGCTTATTGATCGGCTGAAAGCAATCGCCGCCGTTCGTCAAAGTATGAATAACCCCAATTTCCACGCTGCCCCATCCCTTCCTATTTGGGTTATATGATATAGAAGGCCCCCATATTGTTGCTCGAAAGATCAAAATCTATGGTCAGATTCACCATCGCGTTCGTCAATGCCCCGCTTACTGATACGAAGGCATCGGCTCCTGACACTTGGAAATCAAGCGTAACTGCGAGAGCTCCCACCTTAATTACATCTACCTTCGGTATCGTCATACTCCAAGTACCGGCAGAAGACTTGAATGCGGCGTATACGGATTCTGCGACAATCGAATCTCCAGGTATATTCTGATTGTTAATGATTGTGTAAGAAAGCTTAACTTTTAAATGACCCAGCACTGCAGGAGTAAAGCTCTTGAATCTAGCAATAACTTCGCCTGAGGTATAGCTTTTCAGTCCCGAATAACGCAACGAATTAGTTTTCTTATAGTCATCCGCTTCTTGCGGAAGCTGTATTCCATCCTCAATCGCTTTGGTCGAGTAACATACGACCTCTTGGCCAATCTGGCCGTCCGCCGGGGAAGCTCCTGGCTGAATTCCATCTTCACCCAATAAGAATCCATACACCATTGACTGGTATCGCTTCGGATACAGCATACCTCTATCATCCAGAACCTCAACAGCTCCATCCGAGATTCGAACCTTGACCAGCTTCCAATACATGGCGCTGTATGCAGGCGTGGACTGGTCCGCTGCGCTTCCTATCAGATAATCCCCTACCCTTACATGAGAAGGCATGTTAATGTACTCGCCGATCTTGACAGGCGTGCCTGAAGAAATATCCATGGCGACCGTCTTCGCATACAACGTGCTGTAACCTCCAACCGTCAATATGCCGTTGTAGATCGTTCCATAACGAGGCCGATATATACCCGGAATATTGAACACTCCCCGATTGTATACATCCCCGTTCTCATCGATATCCAGCCGCGTCAAGTTATTCGTGGCCGCCCACGTAATGAGATAGTGTATGTTTCCGCTGGACACAATAGAGGCGTTGCCCACCGCGCCTATGCTGAATTGGGTCTCATTAGAGGGGACGCCATTAACCAGATCAAATCTGTCAATCTTGCCATATCCCCAATTGGGGGCATAGATCCTTCCATTAATGATGCTGCAGGTCTGCACAAAACCATCGCTCTTACGGGTATACTCGAGCTTCAACTGCAAGGCTGTATCGATGATGCGATACACCTTGATTTTATTATTTGTAAAAACAAACACATCATCATTATAAATAGCCATCGCTCTAGCATCTGCGCCTACACCAATGTTCATAGTGGAGGTAACTTTGAGAGTATCATCCCCGACAGGCCGAACGACCGTTATGTAGGAGTTGTCACTCCCGGAGTAGCTGCCCTTGAACAAGCAGTAGAGAGCACCCTTATAAGGAATAATAACCTCCGCTTCATTCGCGAGCTGTCCGGTCGGCGGAACAGGCTTCACCCTAGCATATTCATAAAGCCCATCCTCATTAAGACTAGAACGCAGCCAATCCTGGTTAATTGGTCCATCCGCAATGCGTTTGAATCTGGCTCCAGATGTAGAGACCAGAACGCTTTGTCCATTATCAGCCGAAGTCGTATCCGTGGAATCATAATAAAAATGACCTTCCAGGGCAGGATCTCTCACAAAATAAACAAGATCAGCATCAGGCGATGTGTTCGCTCTTAGCTCCGCAGCAGTCGTAGCAATGACATAATCCATATTCATAAGATCCTTCACTTTATGCCGTCCTTCGGGCGAGTCCGCGTATGCATTCGATACGTTAACAAGCCCTGTTGAAGCCAAAGCAATACCTGCCATTCCTAAAGTGGCAAGCACCTTTCGTCTGCTAACCGCACCGTTGTCTTGAACTTGAACCAGCAACTCAGAACTTTCCTGCCTTTTGTCTTCTCCCATTGTTCGTACCTCCTGGAATGGTTAATGGATGAATCTGCAAGCTTGCCTCTAGTTGCCGAATGCCTTACTCTTTGAGAGATCCTATCAGCACACCCTTCACAAAATACTTCTGCAAGAAAGGATAGACGAACAGAATCGGCAATACCGTTACAATGATAAGCGCATACTTGATCTGAATCGAATACATCGTACGATTAATATCCTGCGCCATCTCTTTGACCATCGTATCTGAATCCTGGATCAGAATCTTGACCAGATACAGGGACATCGGATGCAGCTTCGGATCGCTCAAGTACAGCATGGCGCTAAAGTAGCTGTTCCAGTGGCCGACTGCATAGAACAGCGATAGTACAGCGATAATAGGCATGCTGAGCGGAACAACAATTTTGTAAAGAATGTACAGATCGTTGGCTCCATCTATTCGTGCGGACTCCATCAGACTTTCAGGCAAGCTCTGCAGGAACGTTCTTGCAATAATAATAAAGTAAGCCCCTACCGCTGCAGGCAGAATCAGAGCCCAACGGGTGTCGTACAGCCCAATATTTTTGATCAATAAAAAGGTAGGAATCAACCCTCCGCTGAAAAACATTGTAATTACGATTAGCACCATAATCTGATTTCGCAAAAAGAACGTTTTGCGTGACAGCGGATAGGCAGCCAGCATCGTCATCGTGACATTGACAGCTGTACCGACGATCGTATAGAACAATGTATTGTAATAAGCCCTCCACACATCAGGGTTATCAAATACCTTCCGGTATGCTTCCACTGAGAAGCCCTTCGGGAAGAGCCAGACAGAATTGTTAATGACATTCTTGGGGTCGCTGATTGACATACTGAACACATAAACGAATGGGTACAGGGTAATGAAGATTATAAACAGCATGAACAGAAGGATTAGAACGTCAACTGTTTTTTCTGTCGCATTTTTACGAACGGTTGCCACGCTCTTCCTCCTTTACCATAGTGAAGTTTCCGATACTTTCCGGCTTATATA
>JARBUQ010000466.1 GCA_029239545.1 Paenibacillus sp. | reverse complement strand
TCAGGGCAAAACCCACATCGGGGACAGTCACTTTGGGTGGTCCATGAAATATCCGGCTGGATTAGTGAAAAGCAGACAAAGTGATGAAGGCGATAGTGTAGTTTTTGGAGATGCCAAGGGAGAATTTGCCATTTCAATAGGAATTGAAGAGAAACAAAATGAAGATTTATCCGTTAAAGGTCTGCTGCGGAAGCTTACCATGGATACAGACGCTATGATCCTGGAGAAGCGTTACGTTGAGCAGAAGCCAGATTCCTATGCCAAAATAATCGGCAAATCAAATGGTGGTATGTATTACCAAGCGCGTGCTTTTCTCAAAGGAGATAAAATTTATTATCTTGCACTCATTGTAAATTCGGAAGACGACTACAAAAACAAAGTAAAGAACAATGCCTATAATGATTTGTTAGACAGCTTTACCCTAAGCTTCGATGCTGATGACAGCTCTCTCAAGGATATCTCCGTATTCGAAGATGGCGATACTACCTTTACGAATGAATATGGGTTATCGTTCGATCTTCCAACAGGCTGGTCAGGCAATGATTACAGTGGAGAGCTTTTCTATTCCAATGAAGATTATGATCAGCACGTGGAAGTGAGCGTTACATCGGCATCCTCAGGTGAGACATTGGCAGACTGGTCGGCACGCGAAGAGCAGCAGTTCGCTGAACAATACTTGCCTGAATACCGTCAAATTGGCACGTGGGAAGAATTAACTGCTGATGGGATGGCTTTACGGAAGAATCGCTTCTCCTCGAAGATGGGTGAAGAGGAGTGGGAATCGCAGGACATGATTTATTTTATCAAGGATAAGTACAAATATGAAATTAATATAGGCTTCGATAGTGACGTTGACGATGAAGCAGTGAATAAACTCACAGCTAGTATAATCAAGTCACTCAAAGTGAACAAAGAGGACATGAATACGAACCTGGGCTTTATTCAGGACGAGGATGAGTTCATTGATAAGGACAAAACGATGAGCTACACCAATGAGAAGTTCAAATATTCCATTCTAATTCCGGAGACGTGGTCTACCTACAATCTGGCTATCACTAAGGACAGCCCTAGAATGGAATTTAATTTCTTGGGCAGCACTCTATCGGTAGAAGCTGATGATAAGTTGACCGTAGAGGAAATTGTGAAAAAGCTTGAGGTAGGTCACAAGAAGAGCAATGAGAACGATAGTGAATTCACATACGAGATTACGGACGACACTACTTTTACAGAGGGCGGGAAGAAAGTATCCATCCACTATAACTTGAAGGAAGCTCCTTATACACAGACGGAGTATGTGTTCAACCATAACAGCATCACGTATACGATTACCCTGAAAATGAACGATGCCGTACGCACAGAGGCCAATGTGCTTCGTGCTGAAGCAGCAGCTAAGTCGATTAAGTTCAAGGAGTAGAAACATAGGACTATTTTACCAAAAAAACACTGGATCATCCTTGTTGGCCATGATAAGATGAGGATAACTGAATAACGGAGGCAATGATCCGTGTCTTGTATTTGGGCATCTGGGACGCGAGGAGTCAGTGATGCAACCGGCCGTTCTTTTTCTGGAGACAGAAGAGGCGGTCTTTTCTTTGTCCAGACAACCAGCTTCAAGTTTGATTTAGGTAGATTTAGAAAATAAGTTTGACGGAGCAAATAGCTTCGAAATGTATTTTAAGGAGGAGACGTTATGATTTCTTCTACCTCATTATCCACACATTCATCTCACACAAATATGGGGCCGCAAGAAGCATTAAGAGGCAAGATGCATAGACATTCACACAGAACAGAGGCTCCGCGCCAAGCCAAGCATGACATGGATTGGACGGCTGTATTCGAGAAGAGCAAACCGAATAAACCAGACCCATCAGACCAAGCAAACAAGGTGAACAAAGTGGCAAATTCTAACCCTGCTGCTCAAGCCAGAGAGGTATTCCAGGACTGGAAGGCTTCTCTTGTGGAAGAGAAGGATCAGTATCTGGATCAAGTGAAGGATGTCATTGATGCGTCCCCCTCCAAATTGGGCAAAGACGGCTTGGCAAATCTCCGCAGTCAAATGAACGAATGGGTTGAATCCCGTTATGATGGTCTTGCTGACCAGCTTCGCGATTTTGATCGAGATATTACACGCAAGCTGCTGAATAAGGCGGACAAGGTGCTGGATAAGTTGACCGATCGTTTATGGGTAGATGTTCGTAAAGAGGTTGCCCTTCATACGGCAGATTTCCGTACTGCCCGAACTGCTTACAGGCAGTGGGATAAGAACGTGGGCAGCACCGATGATTTGCTGCAGCGTGTGAACCAGCAGTTAAGTGCTGACACTGATGGGGTAGTAACAGGTCAGGATCTGCAGGATTTTGACAAATGGGCGACAGATTGGGTGTTGGGCAAACAGGATGCACTCGCAGATCGCATGAATACTTTACCAACGGGTATTCGCAATTCATTCCTGGCCTCGGCTGAAGAAAAGCTTGGTGAGATCCAGAACGCCTATAAGGCATCTGTACAGACAGCAGTTCAAGCATACCGCTCCTTAATCGATCAATCCCAACAAACCTTTGATCAGTGGGACCAAGCTGCAACTGCAGCCTCCAGCGACCTTCTCGATTCGATTAACGCAACCATATATGCAGACTCGGATACCATCTCTGATGCTGAGAAGCAGGCTTACACGGGACGAATTACAGACTGGATAAACACTCAGAAGCAGCAAGCCTCCAGTAACTTGGCAGGAGCTCCTGCAGGTTACCGGTCACATTTGTTAAGCCAAGCAGATAGCGGGCTGACAGCGCTCGAGAGTGCGGTTACCCAATTTGTGACCGAAACAATCAATTATCGCAATGCAGGGGACCAACAAGCAGCAGGTTTCCTCAATGAGTGGAGTACAGGAATGCAGCTGGACGCTGCTGATTATTTCAATGAGATCAAGGCGAAGATTGAGTTGGATACAGATCGGATTACCGATCAAGAGAAACAGACGCTGCAGAACCATTTGAGTGAGTGGATAAGTGGAGTCAGAGAGGATTTTGCATCCGGACTCAATGATCGTTTGGCCGATTCTCTCAGCGGCGTTCAGCAGAAATATAACTTACTTGCCGGGGACGCCATCACTCAGAAGATGAATCAAATGTGGACCGAGGTACAAGAGCAAATTACGATCTGGAACAACCGGGTTATTCCTGGGAATGGTAACGGTAATGGCAATGGGAACGGGAGCGGCAACGGAAATGGGAACGGAAGTGGAAATGGCAACGGAAGTGGAAATGGCAACGGCAACGGGAATGGTAACGGTAACTCGATTGAGTTAGGTTTTGCCAAGAAGCTGCGTAATCTTTTCCGGCCATTCTATGACTTTGAATTCGGCTTAGGCAGCAACAAGCTTAAGTTCAGTCTGAAGGCTCTGTCAGGCAATAACCGCTCCGGCCTGTTCTATGTCAGTGATGGCAGTGGCAATAAGCGTGAAGTGAATGTGAAATTCAGCAGCTCTGAAATGGAACAGAAGTTCATGGATTACGCCAAAAAGAACAACATCTACGGAGCGACCATAAGTGTAGATAAGTTCAATGATTTAGTCGGCAAAATGAAGGAAGGCTTCAGAGAGATTAGTGATATTGATCCGGAACGCTTGAAGAGACTGCTGACCAGCCCGGAAGAGACGAAGAAGATGTACGAAGCCTTCGATGATTTGATAGGACTGATTAAGGCTATGCTGTAAGGAAGACTCTGACTCCGTTGTTCGTGGAGACGGGGTCTTTTTTTTGAACTTATTGGAAAGTACACGGAGAGACCGAAGGCTAATCCCTTTCTTTCTGCGCCAAACTGAATTCCCCCTCCAAGGACCTGACTGTTGAACTTCCAGTAAGGTTTTTCTTAGGGCCAGAAAGTATAAGATTTCTGAGGGGAGTACCGAAGGGAACTCTCGTATGTTCGGTTCATTGGCGGGGTAGTGGAAATTAACTGCAAAAAAGCAATTAAATCAAGTTGACCCTACTAGTGAGGCCGGATTAGTTGCAAATAAGCAATTAAATGGGTAAAAAAGTCGGCTC
>JARBUQ010000465.1 GCA_029239545.1 Paenibacillus sp. | reverse complement strand
GGGACGGAATTTTGTGCAGATTATCCGGGAGAGTTAAGTGCTGCTCTTAAGCGTTCTCTGGGCAACCCTATCGTGAGCTTATTCTTTATGGGGGCCAGCGGTAATATTAATCATATTGATGTAAAAGGTTCACCGGTTCGAAATCCACTGCATTACAAGAAAATGGGTCGCATTCTGGCCGGAGAAGTGTTGAAGGTGAGAGAAAAGGTTACTGCAGAGGAGCGGATCAGCATCTCATGCGGACAGCGATTCTTCCCTATAGAATACCGGAAACCTTCGGAAATGGAGATAGCAGCAGCCAGAAATCAACTGTTGGATGAGTCGGAAACGTTGACTGAGAAGGCATTTGCGGCAGAGCTGCTGCATTCTCTCGAATGTGCGCAGGAGGCGGAGGTTGAGATTCAGGTCATCACGCTTGGGCCGCTGGCTGTTGTAGGAGTACCAGCAGAGCTTTTCGTTGAATTCGGTCTGTCGATGAAGTCCGGATCGGGATATCCCTATACGATGATCAATGAGCTGTCTAATGGATCGATCATAGGGTATATATGTACACGGGAAGCTTATGAGAATGGTGGTTATGAACCGCGAATTACGAGCAACAGTCGATTGCCTGTTGAATTGGGCGATCTGTTCGTTCAGCATACGTTGGAATTGTTAAAGGATTAAACAATATGGAATATAGAACAAGCATACTGATCATGCCAGATCGGTATGCTTGTCCTTATAAAAGGAGTAATGTTAACGTGAATGAAAGGCAACCGTTGTCTGTAAACGAAGGCGGACAGGGGCAAACCGATTATGTCCGCCTTCTAAGGGAGCATAACGATATTCCCGAATCGCTGTATGCCAAAGTGACAGGGGACCGCTTCATTGAAGTGCTCGTCCCGTTCAAAGGAACCTGCTGCGCTCACTATGGCTTCGGCAAAAATCCAAACGATGACTTCATCTTATTCCGGGATGGTGCCGTTTCCGATTTGGAACGCATCACCCTCCCAACTGGTGGATATAGTTTAACCGCCGTCAAGCGGTTCGACGTGCTGCTGCCTTGGAGCAACAAGGAATACGCGATTTGTGTATCACCTGTGGAAACTGGCTATAAGCATCAATGGCTGCCAGAGCACAATCAAGTTGGAACCGTGTTCGCCGTCAAGCAGCGCGTCTATTTCGATAATATCGAAATAACGGATTGGACTAAGCGTGAAACTTTCCGATCTGTGGAATCCGTGCGCATTGAACAGAGTATGCTCGGCATTCATCCGGACGATCCTAAGGATCCAGTCGCGGAGATTAATTGCACGCATACCGTTGACCGCAATGGTGTTTCGGTCTGCTCCGCGATCAAATGGCTGCGCCCCGTATCGATAAGAGCCGGTTACGGGATGATGTTCCCGGCTGTCCGGTCATTCGCCGATAAGCTTGCAACCAGTCTCGGCCATCTGTACGAGGCGACAGCAGCGGACGGGAGCAGAACGAATCTGATCGATGACGATCGTTCGATCAGTTATGCCTTTATGCATACACCGGAGGGACCTGACGGCCAGCATAATATCGTGGCTGCCATGACCGTGCGTAATATTGCCAAGACATTTCGCTGCGGCCAGACAGGGCGGCGCACGAATAACTCTGTCGTATGGCTGGAGCACCGGAACGAGTCGATTCAGAAGTTATATCCGCAAGTATACGACAACTATAATGCGCTGCCGGGAGAAATTTATGAGGCGGCCGGGACTTATTATATCGGAGAACTTCCTGCTGTCAAGCGAGGATAGTGACATTGGCGTCCCGGTTGGAAATGAATCACCTATTACCAATTATGTATACTCAGGTCTTGAATCTGATGTAGAAAGTGGTACCGTTCGGACTGGAATCTACATTTATCTCTGCGTCATGATGATCGGCAATAATCCGACAAACAACCAGACCGATTCCGGTGCCTGTATCCTTAGTCGTGAAGAAAGGGTTGAATATACTGTCAATAATCTCTTCAGGAATTCCTGAACCTTGATCGGAAACCTCAAGTACGACTTGTTCGGCTTCCATATACGTGCTAATCGTTAATATCCCTCCATCAATCATGGCTTCTATAGCATTCCGGCACAGGTTAAGAATCAATTGCCGAATCTCGTTCTCGTTCATTTGGAATGTTGTAAGGGTACCTAAGATGACCTCCAGCTTCAGATTGTTTCTTAAAATATCCGCCTCGAGCAGCGGGAGCAAGTAATTAATGATCTGGTTCAAGGATTTGGTTTCTTGCGAATACTGTCCGTCACTGGGGGTTGCAAGGGATAAATATTCCGAGATAATGGAGTTAGCCCGGTCCAGCTCTTCAACCATCAACGTGAATGTATCCCGATGAGCGTAGAACTCAGGTTTGTTCCTGAGAAGCTGTAGAAAGCCTTTTACAGTTGTCATTGGGTTGCGAACCTCGTGAGCAATACTGGCGGCCATGGACCCAAGCAGATCGTACTTGTCGAGCAGACTCATCTGCTTGTCGTTATTCTTTTTGTCGGTGATATCAGTCATGATGCTTAATGCATATTCCTCATTCTCGATGAGGACCTTCTCCCCGGAGAACAAGAAGTAGCCGGTTAATCCGTTGGAGCAAGTAAAAGCGATTTCTTCATTATGGATATATCCACGCTCTTGAATCTGTTGAATATGTGACATTAACAAAGGGCGGCTGCCATATTGCTCCAATTCAAAAATGCTGAGAGTCTGCAGCTCGAATTGGGGAACCTTCGAGAAATATTTGAGAAAGTTATTGTTGGCATCCATAATCATGCCGGTTTGAAGGTGTACAATGAAGTTAATAGTGGGACTATTGTGAAAAGCGATGGAAAACTTTTTGTTCGATGCAATCAAGTGCTCTTCCAATTTCTTGCGCTCCGTAATATTATGGCCGATCGCACAGATCCATCTGTACTCTTGCTGAGGGACGACACTCCATTGAATCCAGTGGCATTCGTCACCGACCATGTAGCGATTTACGAAGTTCTCCATAACAGAGGTGGTCCTCCACTTATTGAAGGCGGATTGAGTAGTCTGAAGATCTTCTGAATGAATATAAGGGAGAAGCTCACTCCATGTAAGGAGCTGGGTTTCCTGCCTAAGCAGTTGGAGATAGGCACGATTCATCTTGTGAATGTTCCCTTCCCAGTCATAAAGAATGAAAAGGTCATTTGAAGCATCCATCATATTAAATAGCTGTTCTGTTCCGATAAGAGTATGATGCTGCATGTAAATTCACCTTGTAAAGTTAGGCATATTTTCTCGGGAAAGAAAGCGGTTTCTTTCTATGCTAATAACACAGTATAATGATCAAATTATATCACATCATGCTATACAGCGCGTATACAAATAAAGTGTTGCTCCGTTAAATATTATAATTTATCATATAGGAATAATAAGATATTAATTTTGGAAGAAACCCAATAGAGGAGGATGGAATCGTATGCAGTACCGCACTGTTGGAAGAACCGGGATCCAAGTATCCAATCTTTGCTTTGGAACTATGTCATTCGGTGGAAACGCCGATGAAGAAACATCCAGGGCTATGTTCAATCGAGCCCGTGAGAAAGGAATCAATTTTTTTGATACTGCCAATGTGTACAATGGAGGCCAGTCAGAAGAAATACTGGGACGCTGCATTGCAGGGAGCCGCGATGAGATTGTCCTTACGAGTAAAGTATGTATGCCGACAGGAACAGACATTAACGCTCGAGGCATGTCCAGAAGGCATATTCTGCTTTCGGTGGAGCAGAGCCTGAAGAGGCTTAAGACCGATCGCCTTGAGTTTTATTTCATTCATCACTTCGACTCCCACACCGCGATTGAAGAAACGATTAGGGCTCTCGATGATCTGCAGCGGCAAGGCAAAATTCTGTATCCGGCTGTGAGCAATTGGGCAGCTTGGCAGATCGCTAAGGCACTGGGTAAATCCGAGCAATCCGGAGCAGCCCGATTCGAGCTGATTCAACCGATGTATAATCTGGTTAAACGTCAAGCGGAAGTAGAGATATTGCCCCTTGCTGAGTCCGAGCAGATTGG
>JARBUQ010000464.1 GCA_029239545.1 Paenibacillus sp. | reverse complement strand
AATAGCCGCATCATTATTGGTTACACCGTCAGGGACAGCGCCGAAGTCCTCAACTCGACATTCCAATGTGTCATCGCGAATCCAGGCTATATTGGCATCCACTATAATAATCGTACCGTTGTTATCGGTCGGATTAACCAAATCACTAACAGGTATACGAGTGAACATGCCTCCACCTGTGGGACCTCTCCCCAGAATCGGGCTGCCAACCCAGGCGCTGCTATGGGAGACCACATATACCTGGTCGCCATCATAAGATCCCGATGTGGTGCGCAGCGTGGCAATGTCCGGAATTTGTTGTATTCTGGAGGAGCAGCAGCTCCCGCCGCGCCGTTCCGCCCCTTCCCCCTCTTCCATGCCGCGTCCCGCAGCCAGCACCAGTCCTCCCGAAGCCAGAGCAGCACCTGCGACGCCTAATGAGACAAGGAGCTTCCTCCATAAAGCTCTCCGATGCTGCTCGTTCCGGGACTAACGTTCCTGCCTGGTTCTTGCCCTCTTGTTCCGTCATCATTCATTCCTCCGTTTCTTTTCTGAAGGGGTTATGGGGTTGACCAATTAACCGATCTGTACCCAATTTGTATTAGTCAGTCCATTCGCTTTCCAGAACGTGTTGTTGTTCTGCAGATAACATTCCTGCCCAAAATATTGGGGCGTTATGTTACTGACAGGGGTCGTTATAACGTCCGTATTTTTTTGCCCGTTCCATGGCAGGGAAGGGAATTTCGTACGTGCAGGCGTTCCGCCTACAAATCCATCATCGTCTACCCCTATCAGCTCGATCAAGGGATTAGTCACATAGGTCTGCACATTAAATACACTGCTGGAGCCCGCATCGGACACATATTCTACATGCCGTATACTCGTTCTGATTTGATCCGTATTAGAGCCTAACTGGACACGAAACACAGAGAATGTGGCAGAGGCGCTGTTAACAACATTAACATTTACGTTCTCAACCACATGATTCGAGGAGTCTGCAGCAGAGTTTGCTGTCAGAAGACCAAGACGAAAAACGCCTGTCATATTTTTGAAACGCGCCGATATATTGCTGATTAACAAATCGTGGCCATAGGTGAATGCGAACAACGGGGCTGCTACTGCATCACATTCATAATCTACCCCTATAAATTTGACGCCTCGCAATCCCTCTGCCGTTGGAGATTGAAGACCGAAGGAAATTGAATTCAGGATATTTTTCGGCCGTCTTATTAAGCTTCCAAAAATTTCAATCGCTTTGGCATACAAAGGGTTAGGAGGAGCCTCATTCTCCCAATCGATTGCCCAGGCGCCATCATAGTAACCATCCACACAATTCCCATACCCCTTGACATTAGTTGCACGGGCAATCGTAAAGGCTGGGCGAAAATTATCCCTGGTGATAACGGCATTCTCCCGATGATCTATAGCGACATTCCCGATCAGCTCAACAAGTCCGCCCGCATTCCGGGCCACATAGTAGGAATGCCGCCCTGCTCTTGTAACCTTGTTGTAGGCGATAATTGCAGTTCCTGTTGCGTTCTCGTTCGCATATTGGATCCCGTAGCCCTGCCCGCCATCCTCGCCGATTTGATCCTTGAAATCATTATGGGTAATTTCGCATCGGCCGATCGTTCTCCCGCTCTCGAAGCTTGCCGCAACACCAATGACGCCACCACTAGCCGAGCAGTTGTGAACGATGAATTTGGCAATATCCGCACCCGGAGCCGGCCCTACGAATATATGCGCATCTCCGATACTCGTCGACATCACGATGTCTTTGAAATCGCGTATCTCAATATACCCGCAATCTCTCGGACGAAAGCCCGCTCCCACACCTGAAAAAGCAACCCCGTTGCCACCTATGATAATTTTTCTATTGCAATCGAACGTGTGCCCGCCAAGGGTTACTAGATCAGGGACGTTGATTGTTACTACATCTGAAGCTAATGCCGCATTCATAGACGCCACGCAATTGCCTTCGTAAATACCGCCCCAATCGTAAAGGCTGCAAGCGATAAAATCAGGCCGCTCCCATACGCCGAGTGTCATACCTGAGGTCTCGCCGACACCATTCAGATAATCAGCAATTGTGGTTGTCCATGGAACGGTAGGTGAGAAGAACCTGCCTCCATCATGCTGATTCCGTGCAACGGCTGAGTTCCAGAACAACCGACCGCCCCCAACCGAAGTGTCAGGATGATATCCAAGCACCAAGAGCTGATCTCCGTCAGAGGAGCCGACCAATCCGGACAAACAGGCCATATCCAGAATTTGCGTCACTTTGGTTGAACAGCAGCTGCCGCCGCGTTTACTTTCTTCTTCCGTGCCTCCTGCAGCCAGCGCCAAACCACCCGATGCCAGCGCAGCACCCGCTACCCCCAATGTAAGCAGGAGCTTCCTCCGGCTTATAAAGCTCTCCGATCCCGTTACATCCTCACTTGACATTTTCACCTGCTGCTTGCGTCCATCCTGTCCCGACATATCCTTTCCTCCCTTTCGTATAATTACCTCCAAGCGTAATTTAAGTAACAATCTATCATTTCGAAAACAGCAAAAAGAGATTTGGGCAAGCAGCGGCAAAGCAAAAGCCAAGAAGCTGGTACAACATTCCAGATTCAACAACAGGCCATTCTCTGCAACCATCTTGGATGCCCAAATCCCTTTTTCACCACACCGCGCGCTAGGAGCTGCGAGCGGTGTGAAGAGAACATAATCATTTTGTTAACTTTCCTTATTTCTTCATCTTAAAGTATTCATCTACCTTCTTGTTCGCTGCTTCTTCCGCCGTGCGCAAGGCTGTGTTAACGTCGATCCCCTTCATAATGCTGGCGGGGGCCGTATCTAACCCGTCCCATGCCAAGGACTCATAGGCAGTCGTATTCGGAAGGCTGCCGAACGGATACTGGAATACAGCATTTGCATTTTTTCCTGCCAGAACAGCCAGCTTCGTGCCGAATTGCTTTTTGATTGCATCATCCTTAAGGACGCTAATCCTTCCATTCTGGGAAAGAAGAGACTGAACCTCCGGTGATGTGGTTACATAAGAAATAGCTGCGATTGCTTGTTCCTTATTCTTGCTGACTGATGAAGCCAATAGATAGATTGGTTTGGTTGGCCCCGACGTTTTTGGTGAATCCTTGGAATATGGCAAAGCCGCTACGTCCCAATTCAAGCCTGTGCCGTCCTTCTCAAATAGCCCGTATGCCGCTCCCATCCATTGCGGATAAATCGCAAGTCGCTTCTCTTTAAGGAAGGTTTCGTGATTAATCGAATTGTCAACGCCCATATCAACCATTTGTTTCATTAGAGACAACGCATTTTTCCAGCCCTCTGTTTGAAGGTCGGCTTTTCCTGTCTTGGCATTGATAACAGGCAGACCGAATTGGAAGCCGAAGGTGTATAAGTCAGCCCATCGATAACCTACATATTGAACTCCGCCTTCGGATCGTGTCAGTCTCTTCACAAGATTGACCAGATCACCATAGCTCATTTCTCCCGTTGGATAAGGAATGGCAAAACGATCGAATATATCTTTATTGTAGAACATCATATATTTGTCCAGATAGAGCGGCAATCCATATAATTCCCCTTTGCCTCCCAGTGCTTTAACTCCATTAAGCGGACTTTCTTCCATTTTGCTCAGATCAACATTTGCCTTTTTCAAAGAATCATTAAGGTCCTGAGGATAGCCTAGTTCTATCGCGCTCGACAAGTTGGAGTAATCGGTGATCACAATATCAGGAATGTTCTGCCCTGAAGCGATCAAGTCCGGCAATGCAGCACCTGTTGCTACTTCCACGTACTCAATCGTAATATTCGGATATTTTTGCTTTACAGGCTTGGAAATAAACTGCTCAATCGCTTCCTTGGATACCAGCGTGTTAAACCACATTATTTTCAAATTAACCGGGTCGTTGTTTACTACAGGTGCCTTTGACGGTTCTGCGCTAGCCTTCGACGGCTCTGTGCTCGCTACAGGAGATGTTGGCTCCTCTTTACTGCTGCAGCCCACAATAATACTAATCAGCATAATGATCATAGTTATACACAAAGCTTTACTATACTTTTTAATCATGTTTGCGCTCTCCTCCGTGTACCTTAATAATTTTCATTCGCCAGTGTCGCCTTCGTTGATTCCACCCCTTGATGTTATCATTGCTCTCAAGATTGTTCGCCTATTTCCCGGTATTGCAGATGATGGAAGCGCCATCAATATAGGCTGGAGACAATAACCTCCTTTTAGTAACCCTGGTATTGTCTTGCTCTTACCTTTTCAATTATATAAGGGTTCCATTTTAGATTCTTTAGTAAAAACCGCATTTTTTTTGTACGATGTTGATTTGAGCTGCTTGCATTCCTTGACAGGCATATTCGTTAGAGCTATATTCAGGTCATGAATGGATAAAAAAAATAGCAGAGGGATGTACAAAAGACATTATGAATACGACCTTCAGCGCTCTAGCCGAACCCAACCGGCTGCACATTGTGGAACTCTTATGTGACGGCCCCCT
>JARBUQ010000025.1 GCA_029239545.1 Paenibacillus sp. | reverse complement strand
CGGGTTCGTTAATCCAAGTTACGCTATTAGCTAAGTTACCTTAACCAATAGCATAAGACGCGTTTACTATTTCTGGTTTTCCTCCTTTTGGGGCTTGGAATTGTGATATTTGGTTTGCTATTAGCTAAGTTTGCTTTACTAGCGAGCCCTTACTATTCGCATTAGGGCACGATTTATCCTGGTGAGCTTGTTACCCTCTTTCAGGAAAAAAAAACCTTCTACGTTCAATTAATTGCCAAAAAGCCACTAATCTTACGTCTGTCCTCGGAGCAACCGATTTTAATTGCAGAACCGCAGCTATTTCCCGCTCCACGATCCCGAATCGACTCTCTTGCCCATTTTATTGCTTTTCTGCAACTATTCCGGCCTCACTAGTCGGGTCAACTCGATTTAATTGCTTTTTTGCAGCTAATCTCGACCACCCGACAAGGCAACGAACAAAGTAGAGTCCCCTTCGGTCCACTTTCTAATAAGACCAGAACACAAAAAGGACCGTCCCATTACAGGGACGGTCCTTCCTTACGATTATTCAATAATCGTAAGGATTTCGTCGACTTCCTTGCGGGGCAGCCTGCCCGGGCGTTCAGAAGGATACCCGAGCGAGATCACCATATTGATCTGACGGTTGGCCTCGATGCCGAGATACTCTCGGAGACGATCTGCTGCGAGCAGGACAGGCCCTGTCATTGGACATGTAGCCAATCCGCGAGCATGGGCAGCCAGCATCAGATTCTGTGAAGCTAAGCAGCTGCTTTTGATGCCTTCCTCGGCCCACACCGCTTCATCCACAAGGTTAATCGGATCGAAGATCCGCTCACGGAACTTGGAGGTGTAGGGAGTGGCTAGACAGATGATGAGCACAGGGGCATCTGAGAAAGCTGTCGCATAGGGACCGAATGACTTGGTCAGCAGACGCGCTTCCTTATTAAGCCCGTTGGCCTCAGCCGCCGCAGCACGCTTATGCAGCTCCTCCCAAGTGATCGCTTCGATCTCCTTAATCTTGTCCTTGTTCAGAACTGCGATGAATTCCCAAGTCTGGGAATTCGTATCGCTGGGAGCATACCTCGCGCAGTCGATTAATTCGCGAATCTCATCAGCGCTTACCGCTTGATCCGTATATTTGCGGACACTCCTGCGATCCAGAACAATATGTTTGAAAGCCTCATAATTCATTTATCCGGTCCGCCTTTATAAATAAAATGGGAGTGTAGAATTGACCAATCATCAATCTTTATGACCAGGTCCTAAATCTCATTCTTCATTATAGCGGATTAAAGACGAACTGTCACCCTGCAACGTCCCGTTTACGGAAGATCGTAAAGGCAAGACCCATGAACACAATGTAATAAATAATGAGCATGGTGATGGAGAAGCCAAGCGTCATTCCGCTAATGAACGGCTCACGTCCTTCTGTATAGACGCTGAGATCTGTGTTCGCAAAAAGGATATATTTGGCCCAGGTGTACTTGAACGCAGCAAGAATAGCCATAACAGAGCCTGAAACGAAAGTAAGGATGAAGGAAAGTGCAATAGCGAGCATACTGCTTCTGAATACGCTTGAGATCATGAAAGCGAATGTCAAGCTCATAAACAAGTCAATGAATGAGAATCCATAGGCTTTCAGTATGCCGGCCAGCGTAAAACCGTTAGCTCCCCCGGAAGTGCCAAAGAAGAGGAATCCCACGATTGCGGTTGCGATCAATAGGAAGATAAGCATGCCAAGCAGGAACAATATAGAAGCAATGTACTTGGACAACAAAATTTTGGAGCGGGTAGCAGGTCGAATCAAAAGCAGCTTGATCGTTCCCCAGGTGAACTCGCCTGCCACTATTTCGGCAGTGACAACGATGGAGAAGACGAACACGATAATACTGAAGTTGGTGCCAATATCCATAAATCTCAGTACATGCGCATCTTGAGAACCGTTATTGCCCACATTAAGCAGGATGATCGCTACCGTAATCGTAATCGCCAGCACAAGTCCGTACATGACCCATGTGCGGGGGCGTCGGTAAATTTTCATGTTTTCATTTTGGATAAGATTCAGCAGATTAGACAATTTGGCCACCTCTAGTCAGTTCCAGGAATTTGTCCTCCAGCGAAGTGGAGGCGGTTTTCACCGAGAAGACACGGATATCGCCCTGAACGAGCAGTTTAATCGCATCCGGGATTTGGTCGCGCAGCAGGAACAATGTAACTCCTTCTGCAGTAACAGCTGCTTCAGCGACACTGATTGCATCCGTCAAAAGCTGCATCGCACGTTGAGGCTCATCAACCTCAATCACAACGAGGCTTGCTTCATCGGACTGCTGCTGCACCATTTCACGCATTAGCTGCACATTCACAAGCTTGCCGTTCTGGATAATCGCGACACGGTCGCACATGAGCTCCATCTCAGACAAGAGATGGCTCGATACGATAATCGCGGTCCCCTCGCTCTTAGCCAGATGGCGCAAGTAATCGCGAAGCTCGCGAATTCCTTCAGGATCGAGTCCATTAGTAGGCTCGTCCAGAATAAGCACAGCGGGACGATGCAGAATAGCCTGGGCCACTCCTAATCGCTGTCTCATTCCAAGAGAATAAGTTTTGACCTTGTCGTGTATGCGGTTCTCCAGCTTCACCAGCTTTACGACCTCGTCGATTCGCTCTTTCGAAATTCCAGGAATCATCCGGGCGAAGTGGATTAGATTCTGATAGCCTGTAAGAAACTTGTACAGCTCCGGATTTTCTACAATCGCTCCGATATGCATCATAGCTTGTTCGAAATGCCGATTCACGTTAATCCCGTTTACTAACACTTCACCTTCGGACATCGAGATCAGCCCGACCATCATCCGAATCGTAGTTGTTTTGCCGGCTCCGTTGGGACCCAGGAAACCGAACACCTCTCCGCGTGGAACATCGAACGACAGGTGATCCACAATGGTCTTACCGCCTATCCGTTTCGTAACATTACGCAATTGGACTACTGTTTCTTGAGTCATCTGTTCCTCCTATATTCTTACAGTAATAAATCATATCAAGATTGATATTCGCTTATTGTACTCTAATTCCTGCCAAACTGCGATTATGATGTTCCACTCTGCAATAAAATATGGTATTGTAGGGTTGAAATCAAGCTCATGCTAAGGTCGTGATCGGGTATGCAGGCGGTAGTCAAATCATCCAAGAAAGAAATGCTGCAATCACTTGGTATTATTGCAATTTTCATCGTATTTCTATCCATCTATCTGCAAACCCACAAGCCTGACATTTGGAAGGTGTCACCGACCTTTGTGGCAGGTAAGCTCACGCTCATCGGGAATGAGGGCAAATTCGGGATTATTAAGATGAACAACCCGAGAACCGATCTGTTCCGCAGCGGCAGGGGCGGTCTGTATTACTTGTATTTCTGGGGAAAGGCGGACGATATTTCCGGTAAGTACAGGCTGACAGCCACACACAAAAATTCCGGACAAACGGTGCAGCTATACGAATGGCCGATTGTGAAGGGAGCCAATGATGCTGGCGCAGTAGGTCAGAGCGGAGGAAGGTTCGGGCTTAATGAAACGGGATTATGGAAGCTCAGCGTTACAGTGAATGAGAAACCGTTTGATCAGATCATAGTTGACGTTGTACCTTAGTTTGATCTGATCTTCATGGGAATAATACAGGGACTGCCTCTTATTTGGAGGGAGTCCCTTCTTTTTGCATCCAGTGGGTAATTAGAAAGAAGAAGCTTGCGATCAGGGAGCTAAGGGCAGCAAAGCGGTACATCACATGAGGGCCCCAGGCATCGAAGATCCACCCTCCCAATATTCCGCTCGCAAGACCGGCGCAGCAGGACCAGACTATGGCGAATATGGCTTGGCCCGTCGCGCGGAAGTGATCCGGGATTAGCTGCTGAATGTATCTAAGCGCGGTGAACAAAAAGATACCGAAGGAAAAGCTGTGCATCGTCTGCAAGAGAACGATCCATTCAGGCTCGTTCACCAAGCTGACGAGCGAGAACCGCACGGTATATACAAGTCCGGCAATCATGAGCAGCGGCAATTCCTTGTAGCGATGGCCGTTGCGGCTAAGCCAGATGAACACGGGAATTTCACTCAAGGCCGACACGGTCCAAGCCCATCCGACTATAGAATCACTTGCTCCGAGCTCGCGCAGATATAAGGTAAGGAAGCCGTCATTCATACGGTGGGCAATGGAGAGAATCAGGATCAGCAGCAGAAACCATAGGAACCGCGGAGAACCAATAACTTGTCCGAATCCAGTGAAGCTCATTTTGCCCGTACTGCTCCCTGTTCGATCCTTCAAAAGCATTCCGATTATAAGGGTTAAGGTGATCGTACCAATACATAAGGTCATAGTGTATTCGATCCCTATAGACCTAAGCAGCATCCCGAAAGCAAGAGCAGAGAAGGCAAATCCAAGCGATCCCCAGACCCGAAAGGATGCGTAGCTTTTCCCGGAATGGCGTATCGTAAGCATGGTCAGGCTGTCGATCAGGGGATTAACAGGAGTCTGAAAAAAATAAAAGAACGTCATTAGCGCATATAATACGGCAATCGTGTCTGCACCTGTGAGAAGGAACATTGTAATGAGCTGGCCAGTCAGGAGAAGGAGGAACAGCTTCTTAATCGTTTGGTATTTGTCGCTCAGCAGACCCCAGAATAAATTCGCAAAGATCCCCATCAGCGGGCCAATGGAATACAGAGCGCCGATCTGGATTTTGGTATACCCCTTGCTGTCAAAATATAACGGAAAGAAAGAAACCGTGAGCGCCATGGTCATGTAGAAGGTAAAGGAGAACATCTTGAGAATAGTCTCATCTCGTGAAGATGGAAGCTGTTCTCCGTGTTTATTCAACAGCTGTGAGTGGGCTTGCCTATGTTGGTCGTCTGATGTCATTGAATAATCCACCTTTTTCGCAACTCGTGCTGGTAGCCGCGCGAGCTGCGAATTATGTTAAAAATTTAGCGTCACATCATGAAGAAAAGGAGCGGTTAGTGCTTTTTGAAGAGGCTCGCAAAACATACAGCACTACAATAAATTCACCTGTAAGGCCAAGAGATTGTGCAAGCGAGCCGATCATCCCGTTCCACTGAGGCACCGTCAAGATGCAGATTAGCAGGGTAATGATGGTAATGATTACATTCGCCGTCTGGGAGAACAGCATGATCATCGTTTGGCCACGTAGTAAAATAATGCCGTTGAAAAAATCCACCCAAGGATAAATAAGGGTCAGCAGCATGAAAATCCGGAGTGTGTGAAGGCTCTCGATCATCAACCTTTCATTAACACCCATAACACGTTCCATGAACCAGGGGCCGAGTGGGGTATAGGCGATAATTCCAATGAGAATAGCCGGTATGAATCCTAAGGAGAGAGCGAATTTGTTAACGAGAGCGGAGTCTTTTCGATAGAAATTGAGCACAATCTGGTGCATATATGAAAAAAAGCTTTGGACCAGTTGGGTCAGACTCCCCGCAATGGCAAAAGCAGCAATGGCCAGTTCAAAATCGACGGTTTTACCTAACATGGCATTAATAGCCGGACCCACAAGAATAACGATCAGAGAAGATAAGGCAAGCGGCTTGTAGAATTGAAAAATTTGACTTTGCTTGTCAATGGGGTGATCTTCTTTTTTCTCAGGCATGGTCCTGATAACCTTACGACCTTCCCAGGCGCTTACGGCTGCTTCTACCATCATACCCGCCAAGAAAATAACTGCACCAGCAACCCCGCTCGTGACTCCGCCAAAGTGGATGTAATAAAGGGATACCACATACATAACGAGCAGACGAATCAGCATCCCTATCGTAAGCCATTTGGTTCTCATATTACTGATTATGATGCCATGATATAAGCACCGTACACCTGAGAATATCGAGACGAACATGAGTACGCGGTATACGTCCAGAATACGTCCTAACAAATCCTCATTGACTCCGAAGCCATATAAGAAGACCCAGGTTCCAAGCGGAGTATAAGAAATGATGAGACCGCCAATTGACATGGCCAGCAGCATGTAGATGGAGACTGCAGTCATGGCCCGGAACGACACCTTGTCACGGACGAGTGCAGAGCAGGTCTGTCTTAGCAAGATTGCAGGCCTTTCAATAATGCCCAGCATGCTTAGCGCAATCGAATAGCTGGCGATAATCGTCTCAGGATTGGCAGAACGCGCCAACGTACTGTTGATGATGACGTGTGAAATGGTGACTAAGCTCGCAGAAAAACCAAGAGGAATAAAAAACGCAAATAACTGCCTCATTGTTAACCTGCTGCTGTCTGTCTCTGACATTGTGAAGGACTCCCCGTGAACTAGTTAAGGTCTAGTATAAATCTGAACAAGCAATCTGGCAATAAACATAGAAGGAAAAATGCATATTTTGCCTATCGGAATATTCAAGAGATTCATGTATTTTTTACTTGGCGAGAGTAAGCCCAGCATGGTAAAGTATTCTCGGGTATGTAAAGGGGTTTGAGAATAATGAGCATAAGATTCGTATGGAATGAGCGATTAGGAATAGAGCTTCCGGAGTTTGATAATGAATGGGAGCAGTACAGTGTGGAGGAGCGATCTGACACATTGGCTAGGTGGGAGCAAATCCGCGGGCGCATTCCAGAGCGGATCTATGAGATAGAGAAGAACATTATCCGCAAGCAGCTTCAGTTGAATGTGGAAGACGACTTCCCGTTGTCGTGTCAATTGAACTATGAGATTTCTGAGCTGGCAAGCTGCATTACCGACCTGCACTTATGGTACAGAGCCAATCAGGAGCTTGCCTCCAAATCGCATCATTAGATATATGGATTCATTTATACTATAATAGAATTTATATGTCATCGGATTCGTATGGAGGAACAAGCATCGTGATAAGCACATGGTCTAACACTGCGAAGGTTCCTCGTAACCCGGTTACCTTGATGCATCGGGTATATCGATATGTTCTCCCTGAAGTGCGCACTCAGCTTGCGTCCTGGCGAACGGCTGCGGGCCTTATGCCCGACGAGGAACTGAGGAAACAAGCGATCGACAGCATGACCCATAAGCAGTTTCATTGCGAGGGCGGTGCAATATATGCCGCAGCGAACCTGTCCATGAGGCATGTATTAATTCCCTTGATCGTAGCATTTCAGACAATTAGTGATTACTTGGATAATTTATGTGATCGGAGTACTTCGCTGGATCCGGAGGATTTTCGCAGGCTTCATCAATCCATGCTCGATGCCGTTAATCCTTCGGCACCCTTGCAGGATTATTACGCGTTCCGCTCAGAACGCGAGGACGGCGGATCCTGAAGTGAACTGGTGCGGACTTGCCAAGCTTGCATCCAATTGTTGCCGGGGTATGCGCATGTTCAAGGACGAATTGAAGTGCTTGTAGGATTGTATTGTGATTTGCAGGTGTACAAGCATATTCATAAAGATAAGCGTGAGAGGGAGCTTCTCGCCTGGTGGGAACGCAATCGGGGGATGTATCCGGAATTACAATGGAACGAGTTCGCCGCCGCAACGGGATCTACACTAGGGGTGTTCTTTTTGTTTCTTTCCGCTTCCGATGAACATTTATCTGCTGAGCAGTCGGAGGTTATATTTCGGGCGTATTTTCCTCACGTATGCGGCTTGCACATTTTACTCGATTATTTGATTGATCAAGAGGAAGATGAAGCCGGAGGAGATCTGAACTTCTGCAACTATTACGGCGATTTGAATCTTACAGTGAATCGGATTGAGTGGATTGTAGAGCGGGCTCGGGCCGATGTTGCCTGTCTGGCCCACACCTCCTTTCATCGAATGATTATTGAAGGCCTGCTTGCGCTCTACTTATCAGACCCCAAGGTGAACGGTCAACCTGAAGTAAGATTGGTCTCCAAGAAACTAATGAAAGGCAGCCCTATGACAAGGCTGTTCTTCTGGGCAAACAGTGTATGGATTCGTAGGAAAGGTGGATAATCTGATGTCGATAAAATCAATTGCTGTCCTTACTAGCGGCGGAGATTCCCAGGGAATGAACGCTGCTGTGAGAGCTGTTGTTAGAAGTGCTTTATTTTATGGATTGGATGTTTTTGCTGTTCAGAGAGGATACGCGGGTCTGATCAATGACGATATTCGTCAAATGGATTTGCGGAGTGTAGGGGACATTATTCAGCGTGGCGGCACAATATTGCAGACCGCGCGCTGCAAGGAGTTCCAGACTCCGGAAGGTCAACAGATCGGTGCCGAGAATCTGCGCAAACGTGGAATTGACGGGCTAGTAGTTATTGGCGGGGACGGCTCTTATCAAGGCGCTAACAAGCTGAGCAAGCTTGGCATTAAGACGATGGGGCTGCCAGGTACGATTGATAACGATATCCCTTTCACAGATACAACCATCGGTTTCGACACGGCAGTCAGTATCGTAGTGGATGCCATCAACAAATTACGCGACACGATGAGCTCTCATGAACGTTCATCAATTGTGGAGGTAATGGGTCGCCACTGCGGAGATATAGCCCTATATGCGGGATTGGCTAGCGGTGCTGAGACGATTCTCGTTCCAGAGGTTCCATTCGCATTGGATGATGTGGGCAATCGGATGAAGGATAACTTCAACACAGGCAAACGACACAGTATTGTTGTAGTGGCAGAAGGTTACGGAAGCGCACATGTTGTGGCTGATCATATCAAAGAGAATCATGGCATTGAGCCGCGTGTTACCGTTCTTGGCCACATTCAGCGTGGTGGAGCACCAACGCATAACGATCGTATTCTAGCGAGTAAGCTGGGGGATTTTGCAGTACGGAAGCTCATCGAAGGCGATTCAGGCAAAGCTTGCGGCGTACTGAAGGGGCAGCTTTCGGTTACCGATATCGATAAGGTCGTGAACACGAAGAAAGAATTCGACCGTGATCTGTATGAACTGGCTATACGTCTTTCGCAATAATAAGCTTTCCAACTCATAAAGCCGCTCTCCCTGCTGCATTACTAACAGCAGGGTAGAGCGGCCTTTGTTGTTGTCACAAGATGTTTTGGGCAAGCGAGGCTACATAGCGGCTACGATATCTTCTGTAAGCGGAGTGCCCTTGCGCGCAAAAGCAATCTTCCCATCCTTACCGATCACATAAACAATGCGCTGCTGCAGGAATAATCCGAGCACCTTACCAACATCATAAGCTTTGCGAATCGAGCTATCCGCATCGGAGATGATGGGGAAGTCGTAGCCGTGCTTGGTGGCGAACGCCTGATGGCTGTTCACGCCCCCTTGATTGACACCGAATACAACTGCATTATGTCGGGCGTATAAGGCTTTGGAGTCACGAACTGCGCATAGCTGCGCTGTACACCCAGGCGTATCGTCCATGGGGTAGAAGATGAGCACGATCGGCTGCTTGCCAATATAATCACTAAGCTTAATGGTTCCAAATGTACTGTTTGCTTCGAATAATGGGGCAGATTGGCCAACTTCCAGCATCCTAGTTATCCTCCTAGTACAAGACGAGATTGTACTTGATTATACTCCACTGCAAAGCTGTTTACCAATGTGGACAGCTTACTCCATATATTTGGCAACCGCTGACCCAATATCCACCTTCATGTAAATTTGCTGAGAATGATCACTTGTATTTGAAGACTTGGATGTAGGGTATTCTGTATTGCCGATGTCGACATTCATATCAAATCGGTAACTTCCACTGCTTGGAAGCTCGGCTTCCAAATAACCGATGCCGTTGTATAAAGACCAATCATCTGTCGGTTCACCATCAACCTCAATCATGCCGATATCAGTAACAGCCGATAGTTTTCCGCGGTATTGCTCCACATCAATCTTTCCGATTGAAATTTGCAGCTGAGTATCCTCACCCTTGGAATTAGTCAATTCAATGATGCCAATGTCGGTCTGGAGCTTGTGAACGTTATTATTACCGTTGACAGTGATTTTTCCGACATCTGTAGTTACGTTAAGCAGCATTTCAGCAGGAACGGCAATTTGCATATCGACAGAATATTCATATAAGCCGACGATATGGATACCGTGATAATCTTTCTTGGTATGCAGTTGAACGGTAACATCTCCATTCTCTTCGTCGATATCAATTTGTGATTTTTGTTTCAGTTTGCTCAAGCTTTGCTCTTTCCATGAACGATAGGTCGGTGTGATGGTCACCTTGCCATCGGTTGCGGGAACAATCGTATAGGTCCCAACACTTGCTTCCAATTGGAAGGAGCCCAAGCGAGAGGGGGTAATGACTATTGGTTCATCCTGGATGGTGTAACCATGACCACTGACAAGGTAGGAGAACGAACGGTCAATTTGAACGCCTGTAGTTATTAGATAAACAAGCAATATCAAGAAGAGCCCGCTGATGTCTAGTTTTGTTTTTAAACCCTTATGTCTTCTGACCAAATATTCCAAGCCGTATCCGATAAGAATGATCGGCCATAATTTTAAAGCGATCGTAAACCAGCTTGCCGGGATAATCGGCGCTGCCGCTAATCCGATCCCTGCCCATAAGAACACAATTCCTGTTGTTATTCTGCCAAGACGATAGGGCTTGGTTCGGTTTGGAATACATTCTCTTGTGATGAAAAAGATGCCCAGGATGATAATGATCAAACCAATCGCTGAAGAACCCAGGGTTTGGAATAAATTATTGTAGGCGCTTGGGAATAACCAGTTAATCCCGATTATTAAGCCAACCGCGATCAAAATAAATCCGGCAACTCGTCCCCCTGAACCGCGATTCCCGCCCGGTGGAATGCCTCCGGCGCTGCTGCCTGTGCCTGGTCCTGGCCCGCTTTGGTTATTGGCTGAAGCTTGCTGCTGTGCTGAATGATTCGTATTCATAGTCAATGTCCTCCTAAGTAAGCTCATAAGGTTTAGTATAAGGATGCCTGAGGAATGTGTAAACGGACTGCAGAACGTCATAACCCTAGACTTAAGTCGAGGGTAGTCCAACATGGAGGAAGGAGAGCTTTAGTCATACGCCCCGACCCTCATTGAGTGAAAATAACGGCAGAGGATATTGACAATACAAAATGGAATGATGTACTATGTGTACTAGTTAGAGTAGTACACTACTCCATGAAAAGGAGTTGAACCGATGCGCTATGATTCAAATAAATGAACGGAGCATGCTGCCGATCTATGAGCAGATTGTGCAGCAGATGAAGGAGCTTATCGCCAAGGGCGTCATGCAGGAAAACGAGAAATTACCTTCCGTGCGGGAGCTCTCTGCTCAGCTTCTCGTGAATCCAAATACGGTTGCAAAGTCGTTCCAGGAGTTGGAGCGTCAAGGCATTATCGTGACCTTGCGCGGAAAGGGAACATTCGTAGCTAAACGAACGGCAGCCCCTGGCATGGAACGAGAGCGGATGGATCACCTTCAGACGGAATTGCGCAGAGTTGTTGTTGAGGCCAGGCATCTGGGTGTGAGCCGGGAGCAATTCATAATCTGGACCGATGAAGAATGGAAACGTTTTGGAGGAGATGCAGATGTTAACCGTTAAAGGAGTTAGAAAAACGATCGAGAGCCGGATCGTACTTGAGAACGTTCATTTCGCGCTGCCGCCTGGAAGTGTCGCGGGATTGATTGGTCGCAACGGTGCAGGGAAGACGACACTGCTCAAAACGATGGCAGGCATTCTGGATCCGGACCTCGGTACGGTAGAGTACGGCGGAACGGCTGTGCATATGAATCCGGAGGTGAAACGAAGCATCGTATTCGTACCGGACACGCCTGAAGCGTTTTATGGCTACACGCCGAAGGAAAGTGCGTATTTATACAGCATGATCTATCCAGACTTTGATGCTGATTTCTTTGGCAGCACGATGAAGCGCTTCGGATTGCCGCTGACCCGCAAGGTCAGACAGTTCTCCAAAGGGATGCGCATGCTGTTCAACATCAGTCTTGGACTCGCTACAAGGGCTAAGGTCGTTCTGCTCGATGAACCGACGAATGGGATCGATCCGATTGCAAAAAAACAAGTGTTGACCCTGCTGATGGAAGCGGCCGAGGAAGGCGTGACACTTGTGATTTCATCGCATCTACTGGATGAGCTGGAGCGCATTACCGATACCGTGCTCTTGATGAAGGATGGTTCGATTGAACAATCGCTGTCCTTGGATACTTCAACAGGCAGTGTGTTGAAGCGTCAGCTTGTATTCAAAGGTCAAGCACCTGATGAATGGCTGAGTCGATCCGATGTTCACGTGCTGGAGCATATCGGGAGAGTGTATACGGTGTTAATTCAAACCGATCAAGGAACAGAGGCGCTGAACACATTGACGGCAGCCGATCCTCTGCTGAATGAATCATTGCCGGTCAAGCTGGAGGATTTGTTCTTATGGAAGCTGGGAGGTCAGACGGATGCTGAGTAAAGCACTATGGTGGAAGGAATACAAACAAGTCAAGTGGATCATTTGGTTATTTCCTGTTATTCACTTTTTAACACTGGGGCTTCAACGTCTGGATACGTGGGTATTGGATGATGAAGAGCGGATTGAGCATGCGTTGCGTTATGCGGTCGATACAGCAGGGGCATTCGGCGGTGGAGATCTGGAGAGCTCTTCAAGAATGGTGCTGACCTTAGTACTTGCCGTCCTGGCCGGTATGCTGACGGGGGCTGAGCGACGCAATGGGATTCAAGAGATGTCATTCGCGCTGCCTTATTCACGCAAGCAGCTGTTCTGGACGAAGTGGATGCTTGGCCTTGGTTTAATTGTGATATCGGTCGCGGTGAATTCAGTCATCGACATGATCGTCATACACAATTCTCCCATTGCCGAGTATTTCAATCTGCGTTATCACGGCTTTCAAATGATTTATTCCTGCTTTGTGCTGATGTCTGTGTATTCTACCGTGCTATTCATAGGGACCTTAAGCGGAAGTATGGCTGCTCAGATGATCTTCTCAGCAATTCTGGCTTATTTTCCGGTTGGGTTATCGGCTCTGATTGGAAAGTTCATGGATGTTCATGGCTATGGATATACGAATTATTACGGAAGCAGCGACTCCTTCAACGGATTTATGGAAGACATCTCCTTAGTTAAGTACCTATACATCAATATGGATTATGCCTATGATTTGCCAATTACCGTTCCAGCAGTATATTTGATTCTTGCATCAATCGGCGGATATTGGGCTTACAGTCGGAACAAATGTGAGAATAACGGTAAATTAATGCTTTTTCCTGCAGGGGAGACCGTACTGAAGATCGGGTTCGTCATTTGCGCCTCTCTCCTGGGAGCGGGCTTCCTGAGCAGCATATTCCGCAATGAGCTGGTCTCGTACTACATCGGGTTGTTGGGCTCATTGGTGCTTAGTACGATATTGATCAGATGGCTGACAAGAGTCCGTTTGAAGGTGTAATGAAGGGAGACTCCAATGAAATCGATTAAAATTTCTAGAGAATTGATTACCATGCTTGCCATTATGATATTGCTCACAGGTTTTAGCTATGCGCTGCAGCCAGGCCGTCAAGCAATAACCGAGGATAACGTGGTGTCCGTTTCCGTAGATAGTCACACTAATCGCGGCTACAGAAACTATAATGACACAGAAACTATACGAGCGGCAGTTAAAGTATTGACCAGCATGAAAGAAGTGCCGAGAGAGAGCAAGGGCGACTACAGGGAGCACCGCAACTATACAGTTAGATTTAATTTTAGAGATGGGTCGGCTCGGACGTATACGGTGTATTATTTCATTGGTGGTACAACGGCTTACGTGACTCCCTTCAACACAGGTTTTTCTTACGAGGTTGATAAGTCCGACATAGCTCCGTTAATCAATGACCCTGAGTTGGATGCACCTTTAAAATAAGCAAATTCAACCAAACCGCCCAGGCATGAAGTCAGTTCATGCCTGGGCGGTTTGGTATGTCTCGGAGTTGCATGAGCGGAGATAACAAACTAATATATATAATAAGTATACTAAAAGGTGGAGTTATTGATGAACATAGCTATTCTGACAGGCAGCAATCGGTTGGAGTCAACCAGCACTAAATTATGCAGGTATTTGCAGAAGCAGCTTGAAGAAATAGGATGTACGGTGTCTTTTATCGACTTATATAAAGCCCCCGTGCCATTCTTTACACCTGACAATCGCAATCCTAACGATCATAATCTAATTGCAATGAAACAAACTATTCTTCTGGCGGATGCTGTTGTTCTCAGCACTCCTGACTATCACGGCGGGGTATCAGGCGTATTGAAGAACGCGCTCGATCATCTTGGCTTTGAGCATTTCGACAGTAAGGCTGTGTTATCCGTCAGCTCTTCAGGCGGAGCGGTTGGTGTAAGTCCGCTTCAGCAATTACAGGTCATGGTACGCAATGTGCATGGCATCAACTGCCCGGAATGGATCTCGATTGGCGCAGAGAACCGCGTGTTTGATGAAGAAGGAGCGCCAATAAATATTAAGATTCAAGAGAGAATTGGTAAGACGCTGCATTATTTTGTGAAATTGGCAGCCCAATTGAGAGGGCCGTCGGTTTAACTTACTCCGTGCCGTAGAAGGCGCCGGGCGTATAAGTATTACCCGCATTCCACAGAAGAAACTCGTGAATTCCACTATCCTTCAAGGCGCGAATCTGTTCCTCTATTTCGTGTTTTCCATACTTGATATAACCGGGAATCCACGAGGCTGTAAAATCCTGCAGCCAAGGCCGAATAATAGGTTTCCCGTCCTGGAGGGGCTCGAGTTTCTTTTTCGTGTCGGCCATTGCTCCCAATATGGTCGTGTACGGTGCGGCATCCGGAACCTTGGAGCCGTACCACCCTGTACCATAATGGCTTGGGTACACCATCGGCGCAATGACGTCAACCTGCTGCGATATTTTCTCGAAATCTTGACCGATACCCTCGGCTGCAGGCACAGAAGCGGCATAACCGAATATATCCACGGACACACGGGCACCAAGGGGATTCAGCTCTTTCCTCGCGTATTTCACGAAATCAGCAACTACATCTGTTCGTGAACGCTCATCCTTGTCAAAGGTCAATTTCTCCGCATGAGTTTCGAACCCTTCCGGAAATCGAACGTAGTCGAATTGAATCTCCTTGAAGCCTGCTTTTACCGCTTCCTTGGCAACGGCTATGTTGTAATCCCACACTTCTTTCTTGTACGGATTGACGAAGCTGTCAGGCTTGCTTTTGCCATTGTTCCATAATGAACCGTCAGGATTCAGAAAAGATAGCTCGGGCTTCATTTCTGCCAGAATCGTATCCTTGAACACGACAATCCGAGCAATCGGATATACGTCATGCTGCTTTAATTTGTCCATAAGGTCCGGCATGCTTTTAATAATATTCTGGGTCGTCCCCAAAGCCTCCAGCTCAGGATTGCCGGTTGGATAAGTGATATAACCGAAATCGTCCTTGATATCGACTACTAAAGCGTTCAGTTCTGTCTCATCTAACAGCTTCAACAAAGTTTCCATACGAGCCCCAGCCGCGCTGTGTGCTGTCGCATATACACCTTTAATAACAGGAGCTTCGTTCGACTGCGGATCATGCTTGGAAGCGCCCTCCGATGAAGGACTTGGACCAACCTGCCCGGTTTGTTGAATCACTCCGGCATGTTGGATGTACGATTGCAGCATCTGCTCCATGGACAGCCCCGGTTGCGAACCCGTCAGATAGACACAGAGCGACAATAAAACGCTCAGCATTAGTTCCATTGCGTAACTCCTCTCCTCGTGCTGTATAAGGTTTAGGTAACCCAATTCAGCAGTAACTAAACATATGAGTCTATCAATTTTGCAGGGGATGCGGTCCATTGTAGGATTTTGTTGGTTTTTGGCGAAACATCGGTTAGGATATAGATTGAACCTGAATATCACACACTAGCGGAGACTACATGATAGAGCGGACAGGCTTATATAATCTCAAAGGAATTTTGTTTTCTTATTACGCCATTCAAGCAGTGCTGCTGCCCTATTTACCCAGTTATTTTGGCGATCAAGGGTATTCCGCTGTTCAGATCGGGTGGTTAATGAATATTGGTCCGTTCATGGCCATGTTTGCTCAGCCTGTATGGGGGATCATCAGTGATCGGTATCGGACGCTTAAGCGAATCATTATCCTCCTGTGGGGGCTCACGATTGTATCAAGCTTGGGATTGTTTTTTCAGAACAGCTTTCTCGCTGCTTTCATCTTCGTTCTGCTACTCTACTTTTTCATGTATCCCTCTGTTCCTTTGCTTGACAATTTGATAGTGAAATCCGTGTCCGGCTCAGGAAGAAGCTATGGTTCCGTGCGACTATGGGGATCGATTGGTTTTTGCGCGGTTGCATTCGGGAGCGGTTATGCCTTGGAGTCACTTGGCGGAATCGGAAGCATCAAGTATTTGTTCTGGGGGCTGTGGGTTATCCCGCTTTTCTTGATATTCAGACTGAGGGATACGCCATCTTCTAATCAACGTCCGGTGCAGCTCAAAGACTTAACGATTCTGTATCGGAACCGCAGGCTTCTTTGGTTTCTGGTACTAGTGTTAATCGTTTCGATTCCGCATAGAATGAACGATGTTATGTTCTCTCTGGTATTATTGGATCTTGGAGCAACGGAAAAGGGGTTAGGCTTGGCTTGGTTTTTTGCTGCTCTTGGTGAAATTCCTACTTTCGCTTTGCTAGCCCGATATTTTTATAGATTTAATGAATTATCGATTATGTCGCTTGCGGCATTGCTATATTCGGTTCGCTGGTTCGCATATGGATGGGTGGAAAATCCTGAGGTTCTGATTGCCTTACAGCTGACCCATTCCGTCACTTTTGCGGTGTTCTGGATTGCGACCATTCATTATTTGGTGAGGCTAGTGCCCGAGGAATTCGGATCTACCGGACAAGCTGTCCTGTCTTCTATCTTTCTGGGCTTGGCTGGTATTGTGGGA
>JARBUQ010000463.1 GCA_029239545.1 Paenibacillus sp. | reverse complement strand
AGCGAAGCGGCCGAGCAATCCTCTCCGGCCTGCTTGGCTTCGACAATGGCTTCCCCGGCTAACCGTCCGGAGGTCATTGCCAGATTCGTTCCTTCCCGATGAACGAAGTTGACCAATTGCGCGGCATCTCCCGCCACACACCAGCCATCCCCAGATAATGGAGGGATCGAATTGTAACCGCCTTCTGGAATCAGATGTCCGGAATATTCCTTCATCTCTCCGCCTTGAATGAGCTTGCGAATCATCGGATGCTGTTTGACCGCGTCCAGCAAGGCGTATGGCTTCACTCTCTTGTCACGAAGATGATTGACCATAACGCCAACCCCGAGGGAGATCGTCTCTTTGTTCGTGTACAGAAAGCCCATTCCAGCCATGCCTAGTGAGGTCTCACCCATGAATTCAATTGTTACTCCTTCGTCCCCTTCCAGACCGAAACGATCTTCAATCTTCTCCTTGGGAAGCGAAATAATCTCCTTCACGGCCAGCGACACTTCATCAGGCTTCCATTCGCGATGAATGCCCATTGCCTTGCCAAGCAGTGAGTTCACCCCATCCGCGATAAGAACTACGTCTGCATACAGGTCGCCATGCTCGCGGTCTGTCCTAACCCCAACCACACGGTTGCCTTCACGAATCACTTCTGTTGCTACTGTCTCGTAGATCGGCAGAGCCCCGGCTTGCACCGCTTTGTCGGCGAACCACGGGTCGAATTTCACCCTCAGCCCGGTGAAACAGTTGAACGGCTCCTTGAAGGCTTCATTCCGATGCCCCACCGTAACCATCGATTCCTTGCCCATCATCCACAGACGCTGCTCGACTATATGCCGTTCGACGGGTGCGTTGCGCTCCTTCCAGAACTCAGGCACGAGCTCCTCGATCTGCTTGCGATATAATATTCCACCGAACAAGTTTTTGGCACCGGGAAATTCCCCTCGCTCCAGCAGCACAACAGACAGGCCGGCCCTCGCCATAGTAAGAGCTGCAGCTGCCCCTGCTGGTCCTGCTCCTACTACAATTGCATCAAATTTCTCATTCATCCTTAGCTTCACTCCCTCTCTAGCCGATTTGGGAAGGCTTTGTTTCACTTGGAGGGTTGATCAACCCTCTGCGTTGTCGGACCTCTTCTGTAATTGCTGGAACGATCTGAAATAAATCACCGACAATGCCATAATGCGCGAACTGGAAGATCGGTGCAGCCGCATCCCGATTAATCGCCACTACTATATCTGAATGGCTCATACCTACAGTATGCTGGACAGCTCCAGATATCCCAATGGCAAAATACAGCTTTGGTCTTACCGTTGATCCGGTCTGGCCTACCTGATGCTCATGCTTGATCCAGCCTGCGTCCACAGCAGCTCTGGAAGCGCCGACCGATCCGCCTAACGCATCCGCTAACGCCTTCAGCATAGCGAATGGCTCAGGACCTCCGAGACCCCGCCCCCCCGCTACAATTACCTCTGCTTCTTCCAGGTTAACGCGCCCGGTCTCGGCAATGAAATCCAGCACCTGTGCGGCGATATCCGCTTCCTGCAGCTCACAATGCAGCTTCACAATATTAGCTTCACGAGTAACATCACGAGGGATGGCTTCGAATACACCTGCCCGTGCGGTTGCCATCTGAGGCCGGTACTGCTTGCACAGAATGGTAGCCATCATTTTCTCCGAGAAGGCAGGTCGGCTGGCAAGCAGCAATCTGGATGGATGTGGCTCCACATCCAGCTCCGTCGTATCGGCAGTGAGTCCTGTCGGGAGATGCGTACCAATCGCACCTGCCAAATCCCGCCCTGTTGCGGTGGCTCCGAAAAGCACAATTTCAGGCTTCTCCTGTTCGATCAGCTTAAGTACAACCCGACTGTAGGGCCTCGTGCGATATGTCTTAAGTACGGGATCGTCACACAGGAACACCATGTCCGCTCCGTAATAAGCCGATTCCCGGGCCAAATGCTCCACATCGCTGCCCATGACCAGTGCCAGCAAGGGCACCTCCAACTTGCGGGCAAGCTTGCGTCCCTCTCCCAGCAGCTGCCAGGATACGGATTTCGCTTGTCCATCCCGCTGTTCTACAACGATTAATACTCCCCGATATGCCGACCAGTCCGGCATCTGATCTTCTGTCCGCTCAGTAGACATGAATGATCACTACCTCCTTCATGCGAATTAATCTAACGTTCCATTCGCTGCCGCATTCCAGCCCAGTCGTTCCGGAAGAGGACTCCCCCACAGCTGATCGATCAGCTTAGCAGCTTTTTCTTGCACGGTTTCTCCCTCAATACTGATTGCTTTTACAGCTTTCACTTCGGGAACCCAGGTCTTGGAAACAATTGTCGGTGAACCTTTGAGTCCTATCTTCGTCTTATCGAGATGAGGAAAGTCTGCCGTTGTCCATACGGTAGGCTTGTACCTTGCAGCGCGAATCATTCCTGGGAGAGAAGCTCTTCGTACTTTATTGAGTTCCTTCAAAGCTGTAATAAGCACAGGCATCGAGGTTTCCACTACCTCCAGGCCATCCTCCAAATGCCGCTGCACCCTAACCCGACGTTTGTCTTCATTCACGCTGACTACTTTATTCACATAGGTGAGCTGCTCCAGATCGAGTCTGCACGCTACACCCGGCCCGACTTGACCGGTATCACCATCCAGCGTCTGTTTCCCGCAGAATACGATGTCAACAGGTCCCCATTGCTCCTCCACCTTGCGGATTGTCTCCGCTACGACATAAGAGGTTGCAAGCGTATCGGCTCCCGCGAACCCCCGATCCGTGACGAGTACCGCTTCATCTGCACCCAGGGAGATACATTCCTTCAGCCCTTTCTCTGCAGGCGGCGGTCCCATCGTAACAACGGTCACACGGGCATTCTGCTCGTCTTTAATTCGCAGCGCTTCCTCCAACCCATGCATATCATAAAAATTCACAATGCTAGGCACACCTTGGCGGATTAAAGTATTATTTTTGGGATCAATGCGAATTTCGCGGCTATCCGGAACCTGCTTGACACATACAACAATATGAAGCATTACACCAACTCCTCCCAATTGACTTCTACTGAAATAAGTCTGGTTCATCTGAATTATATATCCTGGTTGACAACCACCCTTACATCCTGCGGCAAGTTAGTAAATCCATTTCATATATATGTTCCGGAATTGAAAAAAGCACCTTCACAGGTGCTCTTCCTCAATAATTTAATAGATTATATAACGTTCTACTTGCGCAGCTCTCTTACTTTTTGAGTTGCTTGTACCATATGATTCAGAGAATGCACCGTTTCTTCCAAACCGCGTGTCTTCAATCCACAGTCCGGATTAATCCAGAACAGGGCTGGGTCAAGCACCTTGAGCGCCCGTTCTATCATACTCACCATCTCCTCCACCGAAGGAACTCTCGGACTGTGAATATCATATACACCAAGACCGATCCCTTTGTCATATGTGTGGTCTTCGAAGCTGTGAATCAGCTCACCATGGCTGCGTGAAGTTTCGATAGAGATTACATCCGCATCCAGGTCGCTGATAGAATCTATGATGTCATGGAACTCGCAATAGCACATATGGGTGTGGATTTGCGTTGAATCTTTGACTGAGGCTGTAGAAATTCGGAAAGCAAGCACAGCCCAATTCAAGTAATCAGCCCAGTCCTCTCTCTTAAGCGGCAGCCCTTCACGCAAGGCAGGCTCATCCACTTGGATCATCTCGATTCCAGCGTGCTCCAATGCTTCTACTTCATCACGCAGAGCCAAAGCAATCTGGTTGGCAACCTGCTCGCGTGAAATATCATCACGGACGAAGGACCAGTTCAGAATCGTGATCGGACCTGTCAGCATCCCTTTCACAGGCTTGGATGTCAATGATTGCGCATATACGGTCTCTTCCACTGTCATTGGCTCAACAAATTGTACATCCCCATATATGACTGGGGGCTTCACGCAGCGGGAACCGTAGGACTGCACCCAACCGTTCTGTGTAAAGGCAAACCCGGCCAGCTTCTCTCCGAAAAATTCAACCATATCAGTCCGCTCGAACTCTCATGTACAAGGACATCCAGCCCGATCTGTTCC
>JARBUQ010000462.1 GCA_029239545.1 Paenibacillus sp. | reverse complement strand
AGTGCCGTGTCCTTCTTCCACGGAAGGCCGAAACCGACCAACTTTTTCCCCTTCCTTGCCGCCTGAATCATCTCCAGACGCTCCCTTTCCTCAATAAGCAAGTGCAGAAAATCTGGCTCCTGCTCGTACGGAGTACCAAGATAATCATAGAGATTAAGCGTAAAATCTTCAGCTCCTGCCAATGCGTGAAGCTCAAGCTGCAGCCTCGTTATACGGATACTCTTGGAAAAACGTGTGTGCGGGTAATTTTCCACTTCACTCACGATCTGAACATCTTCGCCGACCACACTCTTGCTAAGCGCTGTAACCTGGTGAATCTCGAACAGCTCACCGTGGATTGAATCGCTGTAACTGCAGCCAGCCGGGCGAGAGAGCGGCCTTCGACTGCCGGAAAACTCCCGCAGCAGCATGTCCATATCCCGCCCCTGAAAGGAATGGGCCGGCTCGCCTGAATTCATCAAACCAAGACGTGTCGCCGGGCTTACTCGCTCCACAGCCAAACGGATACGATTTGCCGCTTCGAGCTGGCCTTCGAAATTGATTTGCATCCATGCTTGCTTAATAGCCATATGCTCAGCACTTGCTCCGCTCACAGCATGCATCAAAGTCTCAGCAGTCAATGCAATCCTGCATCTCTCCACTGTTCGGCTTACGTGAATCGGACAAAAGCAGCCATACTGCACGCCGTGATTCAAGCTTCTGAAATCGTCGTCAATGAACAGTTTGTCCGGCAGGGTTCCGGCGTACAAGGCACATACTTCCGCTGCATAAGCTTGCCAAGCTTCATCTAATAAACAATAAGTAGCATGCAATTCACGCAAATCTTCACCAACAAATTTTTGATAGGGAAGTACATATTTTGCCTCCACTTCCCCATCCGAATGACCGGCCAGCATAATAATATTAATACTGAACACTATATTTTCTTCATGGAACGCTTTGGCCATCTGACTATAGATTTTTGCCATTTTGCGATGTTTATCAATGAGAAACGGGACCGGAATAATATGCGAAGACAGCTCCTTAAGCAGCACTTCCTCAATATTGGCCGACTTGCATAGTCTGATGATGTCTTGAAGCTGCCTCTCCCAGGTTTGTTCCAAAATTACGGCTCTTAACATATAACTCATTATGTTGCTGTTAGACTTTACATTGGACACAGAAAACCAAGAGTGCGACAATAAATGCATTCTAGATCGAGGTGTCCGAGATGACAAAGAAGTACGACAAGGAATTCAAATTTCAAACCGTAAGACTTATCCAAGAAGAGGGGAAGACGGTGGCGCAGGTAGCCCGGGAAATGGGGCTGCATGAGAACACGCTTTACCGCTGGATTGCCGAGTTCAAGGATGCGGGTATCCATGCGTTCCCTGGGAGCGGTCAGCAGAAGCCGGAGGATAAAGCGTTACGCGATCTCCAGAAGCGAATCCGTGATCTCGAAGAGGAGAACGAAATCCTAAAAAAGGCGATGCACTTCTTTGCAAAAGACCGGCGCTGATTTATTCATTCATCCATGATCACCGCTTCCAGTTCCGTGTCGCAAGGATGTGCTCCCTGCTTGGCGTTTCCAAAAGCGGTTTCTACGAATGGACGAAACGCAAAGAAAGCAATCGCGGCAAACGCCGCAAGAAGCTTGAGCAATGGATTCGAAAGATCTTCTTCGATTCCAGGCAGTTGTACGGCAGTCCAAAAGTGTGGCACACATTGAAAAGACAAGGCGTCCAGGTGTCCCAGAAAACCGTAGCTCGCATCATGAAAGAGCTTGGACTAAAATCACGTACCGTTAAGAAATATAAAGCGACGACCAATTCCAAACACAACCTGCCCATTGCCGAAAATGTCCTAAACCAGTCGTTTGTAGCTGAGAAGCCTAATCAGGTCTGGATGGCTGACATTACGTATATTCCGACAGATGAAGGCTGGCTCTATCTCGCCAGTTTAGAAGACCTCTGCACGCGGAAGATCGTCGGTTTTCATATGGATGAACGGATGACCAAAGAACTTTGTCTGAAGGCGCTGGAGCAAGCCTATCGTCATCAGCGGCCGAAAGAACAGGTCCTGCATCATTCCGATCGAGGCAGCCAATATGCATCCTTAGATTATCAAGCGCGGCTGCGCCGATACAGCATGACGAGCAGTATGAGTCGTAAGGGCAATTGCTACGATAACGCCTGTATCGAATCGTTTCATAGTGTATTGAAAAAAGAGCTCGTTTATCTGCACAAATTCAAAACAAGAAAACAAGCTATGGAGAAGATTTTTGAGTACATTACCTGTTTTTACAATGGAAAAAGAATCCACTCCTCCATCGGGTACTTCACGCCCAATCAATACGAACGTATGCTCCGTTCCGCTGCGTAATTCTCTCGGTTTTATGTGTCCAGTCTATTGACAGAGGTCCATGTTATCCTCTTCCCTTCTTCTATGGTCATACCGTCATACTGTCCTTGCTATCTTGTTGTCCAAGCTGCAATGCCTAAATCATGAATAAAGTCCTTACTACACTATGGAGAATGAAGCAGAGCGTGGAGTGAGGAGTGAGTTGAGGCAGAGAGCAGAGAGAGGAGAGGGAGGAAGCAGGAGTGCGCCTATAAAAACGTCTCCATTATCCTCCTTCTCCCACCTCACGTCACTTAAGGACTCAACCGAAAAAAGCTGAAATCGTCCAAATAAATCTGCTGGCTGTCATCCATATTTTCCAGCAGGGCATATACGGTGACTCGGCTAACATTGGCAGGCAGCTGCCCCTCCCACTCCAGCGTCGTCCACTCTCCTGCGGTATTGGCAATCTGCTTCGAAGTTGGAGTGATATTGTACAAGTGATTGTTTTGTGCATCATAGAGATCCAGCTGCAGTCTAATCGTACCGGGGCCCGCGCTGCTCTGAGGCGAATAATAACTGGCAGATATTCCGTGAACACCTGGTTGTACAGCCACCTCCTGAATAACTCCCCCGAATTTGACACCTGCAGCTTTAAGACTGAAATCGCCACTTTTCTTGAATTCGCCGCTTCTCTCCATCAAGAGACCGTTGTACAACCATTCATTCCAATACTCTGCATTTGCCGGTGTATCTCCCGCAATTTCGAAGGAGGGATTCAGGTTAAGCGGCGTTTTTGGATTATTCGCATAGGGATCCGGGCTCAAGCGGTTAAGATAGAAATCGTCGATATAGACCTCCTGATCGGCATTTAATCCTTCCAGCAAAGCGTAAGCCTCGATTCTAACGATTCCCTCCGGGAACTCTCCGGCCCAGTACAAGCCCGACCATTCACCTGCAGTGTCCGCGATGCGTTTCGTTTCCAGATAAGGCCTTACGGTCCCGATATGATTGTTTTGCGCATCCCAAAAATCGATCTGAAGCCGAATGGTTCCTTTGCCTGCAGAACCGGCTGGTGAATAATAAGCAAATGACAACTCGTGAACACCTGCTTGAACGGGGAGGTCCTGAATGACTCCGCCAAACTGAATGCCCTTGGCTTTAATACTATAATTCCCGCTCTTCTTCACCTCTCCGGTTCGTTTCATCTCGAGACCGTTATAGAGCCACAAGTTCCAAGAATCGGCTTTGTCGGCTGTCGCTCCCGCGAATTCGAACGACGGATTACTATTCAGCAGCTTTCTGGCTTCGGGATCAGAACTTCGCAGCAAGATATACGCCTGTTTGCGAACAGCAGGCACAGGATCGCTGGCGCTTAAGTTCTCCAACAGCGTATGAACCGCTCCTCCAGGAGCTTCCTGCTCCAGCCAGGTCACAATTGCATCCATCTCTCCCTTGGTCATCCCTGACCAAATACGGGTATACCCTCCCAAAGTTTTATCGCCGACATAATAGGGGCTGAAGGTTTGCTGCAAGAAGGAATCATCATGGAATGCCTCAATCAGATCCCGGCGCTTCTCTGCAAATCTGATTTGACCGATTACGCTCTGCACCAGTGCAAGCGCTGTCGATTCGTCCGCTGGCACCGTAACGGCGCCTTCCATGGTGTGACTCAATGCGGATGCCTCGTAATATTCAAATGAACGGACCAGCGCTTCGGCACGTTTCTTTTGTTTCACCGTAA
>JARBUQ010000461.1 GCA_029239545.1 Paenibacillus sp. | reverse complement strand
ATTGAGGAAGCGAGAGTACGCTTGAGAAAAATTAACTTTAATCAAAATTTACCTCTGAATTGGATACCAAAATGTTCCAAACGTTGTTACAATATTGTTACGTTTATAGAATGCATAATTTGAAAAGCAGTTGGTTGGAACAAAAGGAGGACTCAGCATTTGAGCGTCTTGGAACAGGAGTTAGCCAAAAATCCGGCGAGTACAGGAGCAAGTAAAACGGTCTTGACCGTAAAGACGAATTTGACCGAAACGGGACACCCTGGAGAGACTGTGCTAGACATCCGCGACAATGGGGTTTACATCCGCACGGATAATGAGCAAGAACGTGTGGTGGTGTTCGGAATTATGAAGGAGGTCCGCATCGTGGCCGCTATCGGTGGCGGTGTTCTGATTGCGGATATGGAAGAAGAGGCCGTCGTTCTCGCGCGTTATACGTCGGTGTTGAACAATCAAATGAGTTTTGCCGCAAAGACGATGAACGCTCTGATTCGCAGTGAAGATTTGCCAGTAATGTCCTCGAAGGATTTGCCGCGGTTATGCGGGAGCTGCCAGAGCCGCCTCCCAGAGGGGACGAACCTTTGTCCGAGCTGCTCGAATAAAGGTAAAATTATAGTCCGCTTGCTCCGGTATGCAAAGCCCTACAAGCTCCAGATGGTCGGAGCCGCTCTGCTCATGATAGTTGCTACCCTGATGGAGTTAGTACCCCCCTATTTGACCAAAGTTATTGTCGACGATGTTCTTCAACCCAAATCAGTGGGTGAGATGCTTCTGTGGCTAGTGATCGGATTGGCCGGTACAAGGGTGATGCTGACCTTGATGCAGACGCTGCGCGGTTACATTGGAGTCTGGGTGGGCGGTAAGCTGATGGGAGACATTCGGCGGGACACGTACCATTCATTGATGAATTTGTCACTCAGCTTCTTCGACAGGAGGCAGACCTCCCAATTCATCGGTCGTATCAACAGTGACTCTGAAGCAATGAGGCAGTTCCTAACGGACGGGATCATCTGGATTACAGGCCAAGTATTAATGCTGGTAGCGATTATCAGCGTAATGGTAAGCCTTGATTGGAAGCTGGCTTTACTGGCGCTTCTCCCGACACCGCTCGTTTTGTTCGCTTCCATGGCAATCTGGCCGATCATCCATAAGCTCTGGTACAAGCAATGGAGGGCTATGAACCGAATCAATATGCTCGTTGGAGATGCGCTTCAAGGGATTCGAGTTGTTAAAGCATTCGGACAGGAGTCCTCTGAACGGAACCGCTACGGTGATGCCAACGAGGAGCTTGTGAAGCAAGGAATACGTATGGAGGGAATATGGTCCGGTGTGTTTCCTTTCTTTTCCCTTATTACGACGTCTGGTGCATTGCTCGTTTGGTATTATGGCGGCTGGGATGTTGTGCAAGGGGGATTGTCACTCGGTACACTGATAGCGTTTACAGTATATTTGAACATGTTCTTCGGCCCATTGCAATGGTTCAGTCAGGCTATGAATTGGACCAGCCGGGCATTAGCGGCCGCAGACCGAGTGTTCGAGATTATGGATACCCCAACGGATGTGCCTACCTCGGTTAACGCGCGCACTATTCCACGGGTGGAGGGCAGTGTAGAGCTTGTCCAGGTGACCTATGGGTATGAGAAGCATCATCCTGTGCTGAAGGATATTAGTCTCAAGGTCGAGCCGGGCGAGATGATTGGATTGGTGGGACATTCCGGTGCCGGCAAGTCCACGATGATTAACATGATCTGTCGGTTCTACGACCCCGATCAGGGTGAAATCCGGGTGGATGGAGTTGCGCTCAAAGAGATCGACCAGGAGGACCTGCGCAAGCAGATCGGAGTCGTGCTGCAGGAAACATTCCTCTTCGATGGAACGGTGGCTGAGAACATTGCTTATTCCAAGCCGGATGCGACTCCTATTGAGATCATGCGGGCAGCCAAAATAGCGAACGCTCATGATTTCATCGTCCGCATGCCGGACGGTTATGACACCAGAGTGGGCGAGAGAGGCCATCGGCTGTCTGGAGGGGAGAAACAGCGGATCGCTATCGCGCGGGCAATCGTGCATGATCCGAGAATTCTTATTCTCGATGAAGCCACAGCATCTGTAGATACGGAGACAGAGCGGCAGATTCAGGAGGCGATCTCCCGACTGGTGAAGGGGCGAACAACTTTTGCTATCGCACATCGTTTGTCCACACTGCGGAACGCAGACCGTCTTGTTGTGCTGGACAAGGGGAAGATTGCCGAGATCGGAACGCATGATGAGTTGATAGAGCAGCAAGGTATTTATTACAAGCTGGTAGAAGCACAGAAGGAAATGTCGAAGATCAGAGGAGTTGAGGCTGGATGAAGGAGCATTATGATATTACTTTGCTTGAACCGTCGAAGATTCATTTTGTACGTTCGCCAGGCGGAATGCTGACTCTGGATACCGGGACGGATTTTCATCCGGAGGTATGGCTTTATCGGTCATTTCCTTTATCCATGCAGGAACGTTTCATTTCCGTCCGCAACTCCAAAGGGGAGGAGCTCGGTATGATTGAGGATTTGGCCGAGCTGTCTGAAGATAGCATAGAGGCTGTGCAATTGGAGCTAAGCTTCCGGTATATGATTCCGAAGGTGACCAAGATATTGAAGATCAAGCAGCTTCCTGGCATGTGGCAGTGGGATCTGGAAACGACGCTCGGACCTATCAAGCTGTCGATGCGCAATCTTCATGAACATGTACAGCGTGTAGGCGGAGCCGGGCTGCTGCTGACCGACCTGGACGGGAACCGCTGTGAAATTTCGGACACGGAAAGCCTGGATGCCAGCAGCAAGAGGCAGTTAGGGCAAGTATTATGATTCTGGTTTTCGGCTCTGCGCCAAAGTTAAGTGCTGGAAGAAATCATAGAATGTGAATTTGGTATTTTACCTTTATTAATTACCTCTGGACACCACATCCTGAGGTTTTTTTCGTTTGCAGCCTTACTGAATATGCTCTTGGCATTTGTTTGCTTGGACTTAACTATTTACACATAGATAGCTAATAAGTAACCGTTAACTTTTCTAAACAATTGATTGCATACTGGTGGCAGGAGGCGTGGTACATAATGTATCCCGTCCGGGGAAGTAATGGATGTTACACACGCATTATCGGAGAACCTATTTCCAAAAGTTGGATGATTGAGTTGCTGCAGGTGAAGTGTTGCATTAATAACTAAGGGGGTTAATGTTACATGGCAAAAATAATGATAGTAGACGATGCAGCTTTTATGAGAATGATGTTGAGTACGATTCTGATTGAAGGTGGTCATGAGGTAATTGCCGAGGCGACAAACGGGGAAGAAGCCGTCCGGATATTCGCCGCGACCAAACCGGATTTGGTCACAATGGATATCACTATGCCGGAGATGGATGGTATTGCCGCTGTACGCGAAATTCGCAAAATCAGCCCCTCCGCCAAAGTCGTAATGTGCTCAGCTATGGGCCAACAGGGCATGGTTATTGACGCCATCTCGGCTGGGGCCAAGGATTTTGTCGTGAAGCCGTTTCAGAAGGAGCGCGTGCTTGAATCGATTGTGAAGGTTTTGCAGAGTTAGTGGCGGGACGGGCCAGGTCAAGGTGATCCTATCCTGACATCTCTCTGATCGTCGAATAAGGACACGCCTTTTGGCTGTGTCCTTTCTCATCAAGCACCGGAGGAGGAGGCGCGGCAGAATATTCAATTCTCCTGTAAGGAGGTCCAATGATTCCGATCACCGATATGACTCGTAATTTCAGTCAGAATTTGATCGAGGTCCCTGGTTTCAATCGTCTCCAGAAGCTGTTTATGAGAGAGATAAAGAACTTCGAGATCCTCGTAGCTGCGTCCCTGCACTATAAAATGCAAACGGATGCGATTATGGATGGATGACCAGGTATTCAGCAGGCTTGGAATTCCGGCCAGTTGAATGATCGTTTCGTGAAAGTTCAGATCGCACTCTACGACCCGGGCCAAATCCAACTGTTTGGCACCCTCCTGCATACTGGTCACGATGCTTCGCAATTTGGTAATCTGGGCTTCTCCGATATGAGGGAGTGCTTTGCGAAGGGCAT
>JARBUQ010000460.1 GCA_029239545.1 Paenibacillus sp. | reverse complement strand
GAATCCGTGAATCTTTAAACCAACCGGCACTGTTCATAAATATAGTTCACTAATGCTGATCGGCTGCGAAGCCCCAGCTTATGATAAATTCGTTCCAAATGACATGTTACTGTACGAACACTTACATAGAGACGTTCAGCAATCTCCTTGTTGGATAAGCCTTGTCCAATCAGCACGGCAACCTCTTGCTCACGCTTCGTCAACATAAGCAGCTCCGCTAAAGAGTTCGGCTCCTGAACCTTATCCAACGGCTTGATTTCGCTTAATATCGCCTTGGTCAGATCCACATATTTCTTTGCCTGATTGTCCTCGAACAAGATCAAGCACTCGTTCAAGACGGAAAAGGCCGCCTCCGGATTCTCTGAAAGAAAAAGCAAGGCTAGACCCAGCTTGCTCCGTGCCACCTCCAAATTCTATGCCTATTCCCTGAAATACATCAGCCGCCTGCTCAAAATATACCTTAGCCAGTCCCGCTTCCTTACTCGCGTTGACCAACCCCTTTAGCTGCTTGGCCATTGCTCCTGCATATGTGGAAGACTCGGTTATTGCGGCGGCAGACGTCACTGTATCCAGAAACGCATTCAATCGCTCCAAATGCAGCTTCACTTGATTCACAGCTTCCAACTGGTGCCGCTTATGCTCTTCCTGCCGAACCTCCGTTATAAGTCGAGCCGTTTCTCCGGCAACTAGCAGGAGCAGTTCTTCACTATTCCCCAAACACATTGGATTGAGCGCTTTCAACCAAGATTACGCCGATGATGCCCGCTCTCGTTTTGAGCGGTACGGCCATCATGCTTTCCACCTGCGGCAAACCTGGCATGGGTACGGTTTCTCTAAGCAAACTCTTTAAAGGTGACGTCTCTATCTTGGTACGCACAGCTCGAGTATAAGTTAGGGCTCTATGTAAATTACCGCTACGCAGGACTTTACCAGTTTTGGCCGAAACACCGACAAATCCCTGGCTCAGCTTGTAATCTATCCCTTTGTGATCGGCTGAATACCCCCAACCTGCTTGAAAAGACAGTGTTGCCCCATCCGGACTGATTAAATAGATCATACTGTTCGTAAAGCCAAGCACATCATCCAAGGAGCGCAGAATCATTTGAAATATTTGGGGGATCTGCCAATAGGAGTCCGCTTCCAGACATAAATCCTGAATAAGACGTATGACCCGCAACTTCTTGCCTAATGCTTCTAATTCGAGAGAAGGAGTTAAAGTAGTTTTCATTTTTCATTATCCTGCTCCCAATATTCTATACATTCGCGTACTTCCAACACCTTGTAAATATCCGCTCCCTTAATTTGAAAATTTCAGATGCCCGTAAACGAAGCAATCCCTTCCAAATTCACTACCATTTGCTCGAAAACGGGACCTTCCGTTTCTGTACGAATATAACGTACTCGAAGATCCCATAAAGCAAAATCGGGACAGGTTATGCGAACCAATGATCGGGATTTGTTGCTAAATTAATTTTTGTTTTGTTGAAAAATTGATAGCTTAAGGCTACATGACTATGATCCACATACCAGACCTGGGACAATAGCGAGACGTTAGGCGTACAAAGCGGACTACCTGTAACAATAATCGAAGGAAAAATACCTTCCTTAGCCAATCGCAATTCCGTTGTCAGCACCCTGTGTTCCTCCCGGTTAGCGCTTCAGAATACCAAACGTTCTCCAGCTCCTTCTCCCGGCGTTTTAATATATTCGACTCACGGCAATATCAGCTCCGAAGAAGATTGTCTGATACAGCTGATGCTGTTCATCACTGGTCCCTAAATGCATAAAAACTGGATCTTGAAGCAGCTCCCTTAAGAAAGCTGAAACCCCCCATCGAAATAACTCCTTTTACAATGCCGTACTGGTAGACTAATAAACAAATTATACCTTACATAAGGATATTCAAATGGATATTTAGCGGGTTCAACAAGGAATAAAAAAACCTTGGAATGCCTCAAAATGACGGCCCAAGGAGTTTTTGGATTCATATATAATCATTACTTTTGCAATTGGATTGTTCTAGTATGGCTATAGGAATAAACCCTCTTCACACGGCTCGATAGAAAGGATAATATTTGCTGCGGGATGCTCCCAATGTAATCAGAAAGATCCTCTAACGTAATGCTGCTCTGCTGCTGGCAGCCGATCACGGTAACCTGCGTCCCTACAGGGTAATAATGCGGCAATCGGACCATAAGCTGGTCCATGCAGATGTTCCCTACAATCGGAACCTTCCTTCCATCCACCAACAGATGATAGCCATGAAATCCTCTGAAGTAACCATCGGCATACCCGAGCGGGACCGTCCCAATCCACTCGGCACCTGCTGCTTCATAAGAGTTGTCGTATCCAACAGACTCGCCTTGGTCCAGTTGTTTCACCTGAATAAGGCTTGAATGCATAGATAAAGTCGGCTGTAACACAATCGGATTCGCGGCCCTCGTTTCCCTGTCGCATGTGTTGATCCCAAAGATCGCCGCACCTACACGCACCATGTCCAGACTGTCCTCCGGATATTGGATAGCAGCCGCGCTGTTGGCGCAATGAGCGGTCACTCCATAGAGTCCGGCATCACTAAGCCATGCCCTCATTTCTGCAAAACGGTTCCACTGCCTGTTATAGAAAGTCGGGTCTGCTGTATTAGCTGTTGCAAAATGGGTGTACACCCCTTCTACGACGATATCTTCTGCTTTCAGCAGTGGAAGGATTGCCTCGAAGTCGGACTTCTCACGAATCCCAATACGTCCCATGCCAGTATCCATTTTAAGATGAATTCGAAGCGGTTTGCCCGAGGTTTTATGCCGGCGCATCTCTTTCAGCCAGGAAGCTTGGAATACAGGCAGTGCTATATCCGCATCAACGGCATCATCAATGTCACTGGGCTTTGCCGGAGACAGAGTTAATATAGGCGCAGAAATTCCATTTTGCCTGAGATACAAGGCTTCCCCCAGATTGCTTACCGCGAGCTCATCCGCTCCAGCCCGAAGCGCTGCTCTCGCCGTCTGATGGGCGCCATGTCCATAACCGTCTGCTTTGACAACAGCCATGAATTTGCAGCTGGAGGGAATCCGTTTGCGGATCTCCTGAATGTTGTGCTCGATCCGATCCTGATGTACTTCTATCCATGTTTGACCCTGGAGAATCTGATTAGGTGTCATCCTTCACTCACCTCCACTCGCAATGCGTCCACCACGGCTTCCATCTGCAGCGAACGCGAGCCCTTGATCAAGATTAAACATTGCTCTTCCTGCATAGCTTCTACCAGATGTGCCACAACCTGCTGTTGGTTCGTACAGAGGATCACTCGGTCAAGCGGAAAATTCCTTTTGGCTGACTCCGCAATGTAACTGGCCATCGGCCCGAGGCAAATCAGCAGATCCACATGCCGATGATCCAGATTCATGCCGATATCGATATGCATCTCCTCGGACTCTTCCCCCAGCTCCACCATATCTCCTAACACGACAACCTTGCGCTTGTAACCTTTCAGCTTGTACATCGTATGAAGCGCCGCTCTCACACTGCTCGGGTTAGACTTGTACGCATCGTTGATCACCGTATGACGGCCAATCGGAATCCGCTCATTACGCATGCCGGTTGCTTCAATACGGAGCAAACCTTTGGTAATACTGGCATAGGAAATTCCCATATAACGGGCTGCCGCTATAGCTCCCATTGCGTTGATCATCTGATGTTTGCCAAGCAGGGGCAGATGCATAGGCGGACTGGCCGGATCGGACAGGCTGAATGTCACTCCAGCTACGCTCAGTTTATACGATGTCGGATGCCAAGGATGAATGGTGCTCTCGCCGAATGAAGTCGTCTTGTAGAAGGAAACCTGCTGCTCATCGAGCTGCTGTGTTAGACGGGGGTTATCTCCGTTGTATACGAACAATCCGTGTAAACGAAGACCCGCCAAAATCTCCAGCTTCGCCTGCACAATCGCATCTCTGGATTTGAGATCAGCCAGATGCACTTCACTGACGTTTGTTATAATAGCAACATCCGGTTGAACGATGGAGGATAGGTGCTCGATCTCGCCTAGTCCGGACATGCCCATCTCGATGACGGCCATTTCGGTATCCTCTTCCAATTGAAGCAAGGT
>JARBUQ010000459.1 GCA_029239545.1 Paenibacillus sp. | reverse complement strand
ATGGAAATGGTGAATCAAGACGGAGAGCGGTATGTGTTCAAACAAAGCGGGTGGCAAAGTGGGGGGAGAGGCTGGACCACTGGCTTTTGGTATAAAGGCCCGATTCATGTAACGGATTCGATGAAGCTTAACATAGAGGAGCTTGGGGGAGAGCAGCTGTCTATCAATCTGAAGAAAGCGTCACAAGCAGAACGTATGGAGGACCTGGGGAGTACGTCTGTGAGCAATGGGATCAGTCTGACTGCTATTCCAACCCCGACCGAGGGCAACAAGACCAAGGTAACCTTGATTCCGCAATTGCCGCCTCAGATCAGGCTTATGGGATTCGGATTAAGTCAATATGAATACTTGGAGCAGCCTAAACTTACGACTCATAATGGAGTGGAAATTCCGATAGAGAGAGACAACGTTTTTCCGAATATAAGTGAACTTTTTTATGAAAAGGCGAGCCAAGAGAGCAACCAATATCGGCTTCTAATCCCGTCTTTCGCTTTTAGCCAGCAGTTGGATAAGCCGCTCAAAATTACGGTACCTATTCCTGCGGAAGGGACGACAAGTGTAGGCAAGCAGGTTCAAATCCTGGGCTTTACTGTTGACATTGTGCAGACGGAGAGAGTCAAATTGAATGAGCAGGGGAAACAAGTTGATCATATACGAGTTTATTTTGATGTGCACTATGACCCTGCTGCTGTTCAATCTCTTAAGACTTTATCCTTAGACATGATGAAACAGAATGGGGGTTATGGGACCATGCACGATGAGCAGACAATGGTTATCCAATACATGGAGATCCCCATTGAACCAGGACAAAAGAAGACGTTTGACCTTTATATTGCTGAAGGGCAGCTAGTCCATCGCGGGCCATGGGAGCTGGAGTGGAATGATTAACAAATGAAGCGGGCATGCGCTAAAGATTGCTGTTTCGGTACTGCTTTGGGGTCAGACCGGTTATTTTCTTGAACAGTCGGCAAAAGTACGAGAAATGGGGGATTCCTACTCGGAAGCCTACATGCTCAATCGGCATAGACTCACTCTTCAGCAGCCAGCATGCTTGCCGGATTCTTCGGGCGATTACGTAGTCGGTTATGCTGCTTCCCGTCTCATCGCGGAATAAATGGGATACATGATGCTTGGAGAGATGCAATTGTGCAGCAAGCTCATCCAGCTCGAAGGGCTTCGTATAATGCTCCTCCACCCATTGCATGATTTTCTCGGCATGTCGTTCTGTACGAAGGGTGCCTGGCAGGGAAGACACTTCATTCAGGGACTGGATGTACTCCAGCAAGGTGAGAATGATCATTCCGGCAGCTTCCTGATCATGATCGGTGGGTCCGTTGGACTCATGGAGCTTGAGATCCAGACGTTCCAGAATCGCAGAGAGATAAGTCTCATTACTATCCATGCGAAATACCTGATTGGGTAAATCATCCTTCCACAAATGCTCGAAGAATCGATACGTTTTAGGAAACATGGTGAAATAAGGGGCGTAAGTGAAAGGCTCGAAGGTCAGAACGGTGCGTTCGTAAGGAGTCTGCTCGCTGACCTCGAATTGCACTCTGTGGAGCTGGAAAGGCTGAATAATCAAAATCGAGCCCGCTTCCAAAGTATAAACTTTACGGTTCAAAACAAGCGTACCTTTACCGCAGTGTACGAGCAGAATCTCAATTCCCCTGTGATAATGATAAAATCCGGAATAATTGCCTACCGTATATTCCCGGTGCTTATAGCTGAGTTGTTTTTTGCGAAAAACTCCGTCAGAGCATAACAATAAAGCTCAACTCCTTTCCCGATAAGGGTTTGATTCCATTATAGCAACACAGTGCTATTTCTCAACAATTCAATAGAACTTTGGACGTCCTAAGCTTGTTAAAATAGGAGTACGAAGCACATATGCAAGCTCAGAGCATTGGAGCATGTCGATCGTTGGGAGGGATTCTGATGGTGCTGGCTGATTTTGTTACAGAGGCCGAATATTCAGATGCATTGGACGGAGTTAAGGATTTGCTCAAGGAAACGTATGAATTAGAGGATCATGAGGTGAGTTCTGTCATTGGCACCAGTCTTGACATAGCTGACGAGTATTTGCATGATTACATTCAGTATGTTCAGTATATCCATGAAATCAGGCAGCAGCTAAAAGGGACGCTGGAGTCCCAGCTTCAACAAAAGGTCGATCAGGAGCAGGAGCTGCACATCAGAATGCGTAATGATGCAGCGGTGTGGCTTACCTTTGAGTGTGTGCGACGCATCTGCCGCAAATCAATGCTTAACATTTATTAATCGAATCCGATTGAATCTGCATATATAAAAAGCCACTGGATACTGCGCTATCCAGTGGCTTTTTCGTGATCTTACCAGAAAGTATAAGATTCTCAGGCCTCTGGTTTGGACTCTTCCAATCAGATGGAGCGGAGAAACTAAGTTTTCACCCTTAGTTATTTGTACCGCGAAGCTCTAATTAAGCAGTTTTCGGCTTATTTGGCTACGTCGGCTCGTTGGGGCGATTTAGCCCGGTTTATCCGGCTTATTTTTCTACATCGGCTCATTGGACCCGAGTTAACCCGGTTTATCCGGCTTATTTTTCTACATCGGCCCGTTGGACCAGATTTAACCCGGTTTTTCCGTCTTGGAGCAGAGACAGTAGCCCGATTGTGTTGTTAGAATAAAAGGTAGACACGACGAGAGAGTTAGGTCGCTGCAGAGCGGAAAAATTCCGCCTTAGAAGGGATGGAGTGGTCCAGAAAGACCAAAAGTGTGATCAAAAGGGCAGGCAGGTGGAGCGGAGAAACGAAGTGTTCGCCTTTGTCTTTGGGTTCCAATCTCTAAAAAATATAATCTAGGGAACCCAAAGACAACCGCCAAAAGTTTTCGAAGAAAACTACATCGTAAGCATAAGCTCGGAGCCCACCTGCCTGCCCTTCCATGCGCCTTACTGAACTAAACCGCCAAGGACCTAATTGGTGAACTCCAAGTCAGGTTTTTCTTATGGTGTGATCACGATCCCGCCAATGGAGGAGCAGTGGTGTTTCCCACTTCGAAATCCCCTTGGATTCGGGTATGCTCATAAGGTAGTGTAGGATTGGCAATACGCCACAGCATACGGTCAGCAGCTCGGTAGCCTGTCGCCCTGATGGAAAGGAGGGGACGGGTGAAGAGAGGTAAGGAGTCAGGCTGCTCGTTCAATAGAGCAACAAGGGACAATTGCTCGGGAATGTGGAGATCCAACTGTTCGCACAATGAAACAATGTCCGGTACTTCTTCATCAATTCCGCATAGGATGGCGCTTGGTCTATAATGCAAGATCTGGCTTCGAAGCTCTTGCAGCCAAGAGGATTTATTGCTGTGCTCCCCTATAGAATGTGCGGATGGATCCACTTCAAGCCCGAACTTTTTCATAGCCTGCTGGAATGCTTGCCATCTGAGAATAAAGCCGCGTTTGGCATCCGTATCTCCTACATACATAATGTTGCGATGTCCAATGCTGTGCAAATAAGCAACCGATTGAAAGCTGGCTTCATAAATATCCCATACTACACTATCCATCCGGGTACCGGAAGGTGGAAAGTTCAGCAGGATCTTAGGCACTGCAAGACCGAATAATATTGGCTCCCATGCAACAGGCACAATACTCGGTGTTATGAACAAGCCGTCCGCATATTCAAGCCCTCTCTGTTCTGCCCATTCCAGCATGTCCGATTCAGCAATTGTTCGGGGAAGCATAACGGTCTCGACCTTGTGACCGAAAGAGGCGAACCGATCATGCAAGCCTTCCAAGAGAACCCGTATATAGCTGAAGGACTCCTCGGTTTGCACAAGCAGGAATCTCTTTGTTTCATTCGGGTAGGGAACAATATATTCCACTCTCAAGCTGCGAAGCTGATCCATGGAGAAATAGCCCAACTGCTCAGCAGTAAGCATTATGAGCCGCCGGGTGGCCTCGGACATGCCAGACTTTCCTTTTAAAGCTTTGGAGACAGTCTGTACGGTTAGTCCTAGCTCTGCAGCAATTGTCTTCAGCGTGACCGGTTTGCGTATGGACATGCGTAACTACCTCTTTCTTATCCCGTGCTGGAGCTGCATGCGGTGCGAAGACGAAGTTTCATAGCTGTATC
>JARBUQ010000458.1 GCA_029239545.1 Paenibacillus sp. | reverse complement strand
CAATTGTTATAATCAGTACTAATAGAAGAATGAACCATTTTAATAAAAAACGATAGCGAGACAGCCTACGGGTAACACCGGAGATCAGGCTGACAAAACGGGGTCTCGCTAACGGTGGAGACTGTTGCTGTGAGCTCATATCTGGATCCCCCTGTTGCAATCTGTGGTCGTACATAGGTATTCGAGCCTGAGTACGATTTTTTGGGGGACCAAACAAGTATATCCCCTACCTCATTAAATAAGGCATTGTTCATGGGGTTGAATCAAACCATAATCTGACCGAGCTTCAGAACATGAGAAAAAGGAGCCCGAATACTCCTTGGCTCCTTACATTTCTCTTCGTATATAGTTCTATCGCAGCATTTGCTCCCATGCTTGCAAATAAGGAAATGGATCAATAGCTTCCCAGGAACTCGCATCTGTCTTGTACATTCCGAAGTGCAAATGCGGCTCAAACTGGCCTTCCGTTCCCTCAGGTCCGTATCCTGTGCTGCCAACGTAACCGAGCAATTGCCCTGCTCCTACCGTACCTCCAAGCTTCAGACCACTCGCATAACCTGACATATGAGCGTAGTAGAGGGCAGTAGAGTCATTCGCCTGAATCGTCACTCGGTAGCCTCCATACGTATTCCAGCCTAACCGGATGATAGTCCCGGCAGAGGCGCTATAGATTGGAGTCCCTTTAGCTGCGGCAATGTCTACGCCTTCATGGCTGCGAACGGTTTGCTCCCCGGGAGACCACGTCCGTACAACAGCAAAGCTGTTGGTGAAAGGCTCATAGGTGCCTTTTCCAAGCGGGAAGCGACCTTCAGACATCAGCTTATTCGTAAAAGACAGCGACGGCTTAACAGGAGTGGCGTTCACGATTGGGATATGTATTTGCAGCCCACCCCATATATTAGATGGATTCGCAAGCTGTGGGTTAGTATCGATTAACGCTTGCAGAGGGACACCGAATTTGTTGCTGATGATCCACATCGTGTCACTGGACCCGGCTGTGTAAGGAAAAGAGCTCGTGGAAATCTGCAGCTGCTGATTAGGATAAATAAGATCGGAGGATAATCCATTGACAGCTTTGAGCTGATTGACTGTAATCCCGTTGGCGGAAGCGACGGACCACAAGGAATCTCCCTGTTGTACCGTGTAACCTGCTGCCAAGGAATGTCCTGACAATAACGTCATACTTAAGGCTGTTCCTACAAGAGACATCTTGATCATTTGCTTCATGCTGTGTATCTCCTTTTCCATGAGGGTATTAGTATAATAACCCTTCAAGCAGGAGAAATGAAAGCGCTAATAATTGGTAATTACTTCTGTATGGACCGTTTACAGGGAAATAACCGGTTCAATAACCGTTAATTTATTCGTATACGTATCCATGTTCACCATTGCTCCAATCGGCAGCGCTGCTTTGAATTCACCATGGCCAGTAGCCAGATTCGTCAGGAGCGGCACGCCAAGTGGAACTAGGAATGTACGAATCAACCTGTCATAATCAACGTTATAAGCCGTTAGACAATTGGAGCATTGTCCCATAATAATCCCGGCACATCTATCCAGCTTTCCTGCCAGCTTGAGCTGAAGCAAGTATCGATATACCGTATTTGTGGGTTCGTGCGTATCCTCGAGGAACAAAATTTTACCAACCGTATCTATTTCGTACTCCGTACCTAATGTCCCTACAAATGAAGTGAGATTCCCGCCCACCAGCGTTCCGGTCACATTGCCATTCACAAGACTAATAAGCGGCATATGGGGTGGATTCTCAATCACTCTGTTGGCAGCATAGACGGAAGTCATCTCGAAGAACTGGTTGAAATTGTAAGCTGGAGTGTTGAGCTTGAAATCGATCAACAGTAGGCTATGCAGCGTAATCAAGCCAGTAAATTGACTAAGAACATTTAAGAGCACTGTAATGTCACTGTACCCGCTAATCCATTTGGGACTTCTGGCGATCGCTTCATAATCAAGATACGGAAGTATCCCCACAACACCGACACCTCCTCTTGCAGGCAGGATGAGACGCACCTCATCGCTGAGGAACATCCTCATTAAATCCGCTGCACGCTCGCTGTCGCTGCCAGCCAAGAATCCATTCTGGGCATACACGTAATCCCCCAGCACAACACGTAATCCCATTGCCTGCAGTGTCTCTATCCTGGCATTAATAATCGAGGCATCCAGCGGACTGCCCAGTGTCACGATTCCTATCGTATCACCCGGTCTTAGAATAGGTGGTCTGATCTGCATGATCCTCTCTCCTTCCCTTACACCTGATGTCCTATAAAGATAGGCTGGAGTGCTAACCCTCTCGGTTATCTCGGTTTATGCACAGGAGCGGTCAAATATGCCTATAAGAATAATAAAAGCCAAGCCCTGTGTCGTTAACCAGGCTTGGCTTTGTTCGAACGTGATAGATAGATTCTACCCTTGCATCTCTCTCAGCAAACCAGCTGCTTTCTCGATGAACAGATCACCAGCACCCGGAGGATTCCGATGGGAGTTGCGCAGCTTCGGCTCATACCCGCCTTGCTCGTACGCTTCCTTGGTGCACACATATCCGATCGTTGAGCTGTTGCATAATGTATTAACCATAGTATAAGGAAAAGGTGAATCTGCTTTAAGCTTGAGTCCGAATTCTACAAAAATCTCCCCAGGGAGTCCAACAATAGCCAGCTCTCCCAGCCGGAATGCTTGAACTTCGATCTCGGCAATATGCTGTGGATTATCATTAACAAGCAGCAGCTGTTCGGCAAAAAAACGATCCCTGCCAGCAGAAGCGCCTGAGGCTATAAGCTGTCTGGCTTGTTCCGAAGCTTCCGGCGTAGGTCGTCGATATTCGATTGGGAAGAAGGTTTGCAGTGCTGCCTGCTGCATATCAACGTTCGCCTCGGCAGGAGTTATTTTCTCTCTTACCTTGAGAACTTCGCCTGCCAGAATACGTCCCATCTTGATATAATGTTTTTTCTGAATCGATGTTCGCGGCTTGGTAACGTCAACATGATTAATGTTGCCGCAGGCACCTAATACGAAGAGGCTAATTACTTGCGATCCAAGGGATTCCTTGAGACTGCGACTAAGCTCGCCCGGGAAATCAGCAGAGGTTCCTAAGCCACCCACCGTGTCGGTATGACAAGCGAAGTTCGTAATGACACCAATCGGCTGGCCGGCTTCATCATCGATTCGAACTACCAGGACCTCAGGATCAGTCGGTCCGGTGGGCCGATCGATCTCAGGATTCTGGCAGCCGGGATTCGTCTGGACGCTGCCGTCTTTCATGAAGAATCGGCGATTGAAGGCAATATCAGGCTCATACCCTCGCCCACTTCCGATTCGAGCAGGCTGGCGTTGCACATATGCCTGAATGACAGCGTCTGCCGTCCGGTCTACCATATAGTCGAGATAGGATTGATTCAAGCTGTCATCGAATCCATGACGAATTGGAGGCCCGGTATGCGTATGCGTGGCAGATATCATAATTCGATCCGCTGTAATGGGGACGAACAGTTGAATCCTTTCACGAATCCGCTCCACCTCGATCTGTCTGAGGTACAGGGCATCGACCACTACCATAGCGAGCAACCCGTCGCCAGTATCCGCTACAATTGCTTTGGCATACAGCTCATCTATAATATGCGTCGATTTCCTCTCATCCAGATACCCAGGAATAGAACTGCCTAGCGGGGGAGTAATGACAACCTCGCTCATACCGCAATGAACCATTTTTTTAGTGCCTCCTTTGGTTATAAACATTCTTTAGTTCTTCTTACACAGGACTCTGACTTCATATGATAGAGTGCTGACACATGAAAGTAAATACTCTTTCTGAACGAAACTATTCAATATCTCTTTTTTAAAGGGCAGTAAAGCACTTAACTATCTTTCCTGTTGAGAAAAACCTCTGAAGTAGATTACTCCAAGGGTCCTTGGTGTTGGAATTCAGTTTGGCGCATGGGAGGGCAGGCAAGTGGGCTCCGAGCTTATGCTTACGATGTAGTTTTCTTCGAAAACTTTCGGCTGTTGTACTTGAATTCTTTGATCGTGTTTTAGTGGTTAGAATTCAAGTACAAAGGCGAACACTTCGTTTCTCCGCTCCACCTGCCTGCCCTTTTT
>JARBUQ010000024.1 GCA_029239545.1 Paenibacillus sp. | reverse complement strand
TGTGCAAGATCGTCTTCAAAATGTACATCTATCCTTTCTAGATGCCATGGAAGATGTTCATTGGCGAAGGTTATCCCGTCAAAATCGGAATGTGTTCAGTGAGATGAAGAGCGAAACCTTAGATCCAACTCTTTTTTTAGATCGTGGTGCTTTTATGGATTTTTTGAAAATTGGGTCACACAACAAATTAAGTACATTTGTCGAAGATTATGCTGCAGCGTTAGTCGATATTAATTGGCATACATCGTCAATCGGTTTCTACATTTTAAATGATGTAACCATTGAAGCTTTCCGTTCCAACAAGGATATGTATCGCCACCTTCCAGAACCCGAAAAGTCGCTTCAACAATTCCAACAACTGATTGGAAATATCCGTACTTGGGAGGAAACCTGTGCTTATTTAATCCATTTAATTGAACAGTTTTGGACCTGGCGTTCTCGTATTTACGATAAATATAGTGATATGATTGCGAAAGTTAAAGAGTATATTCAACTGAATTTTGAAAAAGATAACTTTTCTTTGCAAGATGCAGCTGAGTACGTAAATCTGAGTCCAAACTACTTGAGCCGAGTATTCAGTCAGGAAACAGGTCAAACCTTCATTGAATATTTAACACAAATACGCATTCGCAAAGCGATGGATCTGCTTAAAAGTACGTCAGCGAAATCTTATGAAATCGCTTTTTTAGTGGGCTATAATGATCCACATTATTTTTCTAATTTGTTCAAACGTTTGACTGGCATGACCCCAAAGGAATTTAGAAAGAATGGGACTGCTGATGAAGCTCTCGATAGCACGAAGGGAGGTTCTCTTCATGAGGATGATTAAATGGGTAACGCTTGGAACGATGATGTTACTGGTGTTAACGGGATGTAAAGGTTTAACACCTTCCGCTCCTGAAGTATCTTATTCGACATCAAGCTCGCCAGGTTCAACTATGTGTAACACGAGGCATGCCGATACGCTCACTTTTGGAATCATATATCCCATGACCCATCCTTTCTATGAAATGATCACCGATTCCATAGAGAAGGCTAGCAAACCTCTTCCCGTTCAATTAATTGTCAAAGCACCCGATGAGATAAACCTCGAGCAGCAAATGAGAATGATGGAAACCATGATTGCACAAACGGTCAGTGGAATAGCCATAGATCCAATTGATCCCGTTGCATTCGAGCCATTAATTAATAAAGCCGTGCAAGCTGGTATTCCCGTTATTTGTTTCGAATCAGATGTGCCTAACAGTAAGCGATACTCCTTTATTGGGAGTGACCCGCTTCAAGAAGGTATGCTCATGGGACAAATTATTGATAAAAATTTGAAAGGGAGAGGAATGATCATGATCGAGGGAAGTTTCTCTAAATCTCCTCAGATCAGCCTCCGACTTACGGGGTTACTGCAATATTTAAAGCAAAATACCGAAATTCAAGTACTTGAAACGAGATACCATAATGGTGATACTGAAAAAGCCATATCGGATCTAGAAACCATGATCAATGATCATCCTCATTTCGACGCATTAGTTCCTTTGGATATTGTTTCTAGCTCAAATGCAATTCTAGTTTGGAAATCTCAAGGGTTAAAGCGATATGCAATAACATTCGGGATGACTCCTGAAGTGAAAGAAGCCTTATTGAATGGTCAAATCAATACTGTAATTTCTGAGAATGAATATATATGGGGCGATAAAATCATCGAACAATTACTCGCGGCATCTAGACATGCACCTCCAACTACGTGGGTCGACACTGGTTTTCAGGAGATTAAACAAAGTGATTTGGCTAATGAATATTAAATACTGCTGTACAACTTAAAAAGCGCAAAAGCAGCTTGTTGTTAAATCAACAGGCTGCTTTTACGTTTTAGAATTTCTATGGCTTTAAAATTAAAAGAATTATCCAAAATGATCGGTGGATCGCGTGCCAAAGTACGTGCAATCGCCACACGCTGCTGCTGCCCACCGGATAGCTCAGATGGAAAATGCTTCTGGTGATCCAACAAATCAACGGCATCCAACACTTGCAAGAAAAGCGGCTCACGTTGTTTTCGGTTGTGATGCAAAGCTCTAATTCATGATAACTTAATTGATAATGAAGTCATGGGATGGAGCAGCTTATTTTGGAAACGAAAATGGATTTTCAAAATGCTGGGCATTACAGGAAAGAATGCGCCCGAAAGAGCGAACTCCGTTATCAATGCCTATATGCTGGATTTCTTCGATATGTATCTGAAAAATCAAGGCGGAATCTTAATGAAAGGACCGGATAGCCGCTTTCCGGAGGTGAAGTTCGTAACCTCGCTATTATAAATTACGGAACAGGCTACCGATTTGATATGCTCCCCTTCAAGTGGACAGGTTTAATAAATAAACCGTTACTTGAAGGGGAGTTTTCCTTTGTCTAAGAAGAACGAATACAATGCGATTGAGAAACTAGCCATCATACAGGAGTTAAAAGCAGGACAGAGCAGCCGTGTGGAAGTAGCAAAAAAACATAACATCAGCGTTACCACCTTAGTGAGATGGCGACATCTCTATGAGTTGTACGGAATTGAGGGGTTAGAAATTCATTCCCACACTCGGAGTTATTCTGCAGAACTTAAACTTTAAGCGGTTCAGGATTATCTCTCCGGTGAGTATTCGCAATACGAAATCATCGATAAATACAAGATCGCCAGCCAATGAATAACTCAACAAAAAAAAAAAAACCGGAACCCCTTATTTGGAGTTCCGGTCTTATAAACACTAAACAACTTCATTCAACCGCCCATCCCGAGACCTCACAATCCGCTTCGCCTGCTGCGCAATCAATAAGTCATGTGTAATCAAAATAATCGTCCGACCTTGTTCATTTAATCTCTTTAAAATGTTTAAAATCTCAACACTTGTCTTCGAATCTAACGCTCCCGTAGACTCATCCGCCAAAATGATCGACGGATCTCCTGCCAACGTTCGAGCAATAGCAACACGCTGCTGCTGTCCACCAGATAGCTCTGATGGAAAATGCTTCATGCGATCCAATAAATCCACCGACTGCAGTGCATGCAAAAACGAGTGGCTCTCTTTCCTTTTTGCTCATTCCTCGATAGATCAAAGGCAACTCCACATTCTCATAGGCACTTAATCTCGGCAGCAAGTTGAAGCTTTGAAAAACGAAACCAATCTTCTGATTACGAATCTCAGCAAGCTGAGAATCCTTAAGCACATTTATTGCTTGACCATCCAGGTCATAGATACCTTTATCTATAACATCCAAGCACCCGATGATGTTCATCAGTGCGGATTTGCCGGAACCTGAGGGTCCCATGATGGCCACGAACTCTCCATGATCAATATCTAACGAGACATCATCTAATGCTTTAATCGTTTCCTCGCCCATCGTATAATACTTACTGGCTTTTTCGATATGGATTAACGACATAACCTTCACCTCCATTACTTGCACAGAGTCCAAATAAATGAAGTATCTGATTCATATCCCTTACCGTTTCGCCTTATAAAACTCATGATAAAGCTTCATCAGCGCCCGCTTCTCAATCCTCGAAACATAGGACCGGCTTATGCCGAGCTCCTTCGCAAACTCCCGCTGCGTCCGCTCTTCCCCGCCAAGCTCCAGCCCAAACCGGCCAACGACGACTTCCTTCTCGCGATCGTCCAGGATCTCTAAGTTCCGATAGATTTTGCTCTTTTCTATCTTGAGCTGCACCTTATCCACCACATCATCCGCTTCTGTGCCGAGGATGTCGATCAAGGTGATTTCATTCCCCTCTTTGTCCGTTCCGATGGGATCATGCAAGGACACATCTTTGCGCGTTTTCTTCAGCGAACGCAAGTGCATCAAGATCTCGTTCATACATCGAGCCGCAAACGTCGCGAGCTTGGTCCCTTTGTTCGGCGAGAACGACTCGATGGCTTTGATCAATCCGATCGTCCCGATTGAGATCAAATCCTCGAGATCTTCGCCCGTATTGTCGAATTTTTTGAGGTTGTGAACACGAAGCAACGTAAATTTCGATAACTGATCTTTCCGTATCTAACGAAAGGTACCAATAGGTACGCATATCATCTCCAGCTTTTTCCCTATTCAACACGGAGTATGCTCCCAGCACTCCGCGTTCCCTCTAACTGAATGTACTAGATTATAAGTTCCACCTTACTTAGGATAAGGTGCTTAAGTATTCCATTATCGTTAAGCTCGTACTTTGGCATCCATATTGTCGGCAACCTTTCCTATCTTTAACGTTAACGTACTTTAGAATATTTTTTTCATATATCAATTAAACCATTGCTAGGAGTTTCATTCTTAAGCCGTCCCCCTTTCCAATCCGATTCACTTTTAATTGATTGTTCGCCATCAGCCAGGCAGTCCCCTCATCTCGCTGGGGACGACGCCCCAATATTTCTGAAATTGCTTAGAGAAGAAGCCGACATTAATATAGCCAACCATGCGCGCCGCATCATGCACCTTGGACCCATCGATCAAATGCTGCCTAGCGCGCAGCATCTTCCGTTCCATCACATAATCGGAGTACGACTTCTTCATATTATGCTTAAACAATCGGCTTAAATAGGAAGAGTTGATATAAAAGCGGTTGGCCATGCTTTGCAGGCTGATATCCATATCAATGTGCTCCTCGATCAGGTGCAGCATATCTTGAATAAGCTTGCTGCTTCCGGTGTTGCGGCGCTGTGCGGCGAAAGCGAGGATTTTGCGGACGATCCGTCTGAGAAAGGAGGCAATCTGTTCCCTCGTTACGAAACTGCTCAAATGATGCAGCAGCGCCGCATCCTCCTGAAGCACAGCAGCAACGGACCAATTGCGTGTATGAATGCTCTGGGTCAATAAGCTGCTCAAGAGCAGCACCTGCTCCTGAATGATCTCAGCAGAGGTAGCGGTCTGGCCTAATTCGCCAATCAACTCTTCCATTGCCTTCATTGCATGCTCCTCATCTTCCATATCCAGGGCAACGGTAAGGCTGCGCAAGGAAGCCGGCTGAAACCATACGCTCGGCTGGTCTTCCTCCAACTGTAGGTCAGGGTGATGAAGAGCCAGATGATGCCCGTAAACCACTCGTGTCAGAAGAGCGCGTTTGGCCAGGCGCAAGGAGTGTATGGCCTCGCTGCGGTCCGCGAAAACGCTGCCGATGCCGGCGCTGGCGGTCAGCTTCAAACAGTCCTTGACGACAGACAGCACCTTGACCGCCAGAAAATTGATTCGCTGCTGAAATTCCCCCTCATGCTCACTGCTCCTGCTGTGAAACAACGCAAGAATAGAACCGTAAGAATTATGAAGTACGAAGCAATCGCTTCCCCTTAAGCATTCTTCCGTGATACTGTAGAGGGAGAACTGTAGTAAACCCGTATCCTGTTTGGAAAATCGGACCTCCGCTTCCTCCAGCGGGTCCATCTCAAACACGACGACGGCAAAGAAGTGGCTGTCCGCTAGCCGGATTCCCAGCTTCTCCGACTGCTGTTTTAGCTGCCAATCTGTATAATGGCCGTTCATCCAGCTCTCATAGAAGTGCGCCTTGAGCTTGGGCAAATATTGCTCCCAGTTCGTCTCTAGTAGATGCCGTTCATGACGCTCCGCCCGCTCGCTTTGCAGTTGTCCGGCAGCGTTCAGCACTGCCTTCATTACTTCATCGTTGCCGGCCGGCTTGAGCAGAAAATGGCTGACACCGATATCGATTGAGGCTCTCGCATATTCGAAATCGTCATGGCCGCTAAGGATGATAATTTTCAAATCCTTCTCGGTTTCTCTGATTTTGGCGGCAAGATCCAGCCCATTGATGCCTGGTAGCCGAATATCCAGCAACAGCAGGTCCGGTTTAACCCGCTCCACCATTCGCCACGCATCGAGCCCGTCTCCTACCTCGGCAGCCACGTGAATGCCATGATCCTCCCAAGGTATCGTTTGCACGAGCCTTTGCCGAATATCAACTTCATCTTCTATTATCATCAGATTCATGTCATTTTCCTCCTATTGGATCCGCACAAGAGGCCAGTGGAATCGTGACCAACACGACGGTGCCCTCCTGTTCCACACTGTCTATATGCAATTCTGCCTGATCGCCGTAATAGAGAATCAATCGGGTCTTGACATTACGCAGGCCGAACAGCTCCTTCACATCATGCCGCAGCGTCTTCATATCGGTACTCCCGATCGCGCCTAGCTCGTTTTGAATAAAGAGCAAACGCTCAGGTGCTATCCCTCTTCCATTATCGGTAATGCGAATATGCAGGCGCTCCTGCTCGGGGTATGCCTCGATGTTCAGCTGTCCCTTCCCTGACTTTTGTTCTAAGCCATGCACGATTGCATTCTCCACAAGCGGCTGAAGAATCAGCTTCAACAGCATGCAGGACCGCACGGCATCATCCACCCGGATGTCCACCTGCAGTCGACCCTTGAAGCGAAGTTGCTGCACGTTAATGTAATATCCCAAATGAACGACCGTCTCCTCCGTCGTGAACACTTCCTTGCCCCTGCCGATGCTAATCCGGAAAAACTTCGACAAATTAAGCACCATCTCTCCTATCTGGTCCGCGCCTACCAAAATCGCTGATGAATAGATGGAATCGAGTGTATTGTATAGAAAGTGAGGATTAATCTGCGATTGCAGCAGCTTCAGCTCCGTTTGAATGATGCGCAGCTCCTTGTCGTAGATGTCGCGAATCATTAAACGCTGCTGATCCATCATTTCATTGAATGTATCCATCATATACCCGAACTCATCTGCCCTCTTGTGCTCGATGCGAACATCCAGACGCCCAAGCCGTATCTCCTTCATGCCTCGGATTAGCTTCCTCAGTGGAAACGAAATCCCCCTGTACATGAACCAGGCTACTATAACAGCGATAGCAAGACTAATGGCCGTAATGACATAGGTCTGATCGCGTAGCTGACTGGACTTCTCGAACAGAGCATTCTGCGGCTGTAACATCAAGAGCGACCATCCGGTGCTAGGTGAAGCCACCTTTACCATCATAAGCGACTGCTCCCCCACGCGAATCGTACCGAAATCGCCCCCCTTTACTTCCCAATCAGGAGGCGGATTGCTGCCGGGTGTGCCTACCGCCAATCGGCCGTCCGGGGTAAATAAATAGATCGTGCCCTGGCCAGGATCCGCTAGCCGCCCAATAAGACCGTATAAGTATTCCTTGCGTATGGAAGCCATGAAGATCGAGGGCTCGCGCAGATGCTCCGACTGGGTCATTAGACGCATTAAGGTAATGACCTCGGTATTGTGAATCAAATCTTTATTCCCAAGAGACGTAAATTGATTCGCTGCAGGAATGTAGTACCAGGGATTACCGTTGGAACGGACCGTTTCGCGGACCCAATCTTCATTCTGCATATCGTTCAGCCGGGAATAACCTGAATCGGAAAGCAACAAGGAAGACGGGGTATGCAAAATCATCGTCTGCGACAATGTGCGGTTCATCGTGCGAAAATGGATCAATTCGGTCGTCGCCGCCTGAAAGTTGAGGATATCCATCGGCATCAGTTCACCGTCAGCTGCATCCAAATGACGGTTAAGCGTACTGTCCGTCACGACGAGATTGGATAGTTCCTCAACATTCAGCAGTGTCGTATCGATGAACTGCATAGCGGACTGCATGACGCCTTTCGTTCGCTCCATCGCCTGCTCCTTCAGAATGAGCTGCGACTTGTTCTGAGCATACAGATTCATCGCGACAAGCGGCAGCAAAATAAGCAAAAAATAACTCGTAATTCGAATATGCACCGACTCCGCATACAGACGCTTCCAGTATCTCCACATCACTGTTACCTCCAAGCCTTTCAAGCAAAGAAAGATGCTCTGTTAGAGAGCACCTTGACTTGACTTCAATTCTATTTTATTTTCGATTCTTGCTGTACCATTCATTCACTTCGCGCGTCATCTCGTCTCCGCCTTCTTTTTTCCATTGCTTTACGAATGCATCAAAATCATCGATCGGGTTTGTACCCATAATGATTTTGGTGAATGATTCCTCCATCGTCTTCTTCAGTTGAGAACTGTACTTACCAAGAATTTCTGTTGGAGCACCATTATATTGATTCGGGATAACATGACTGTTAATTCGGTTGATGTTGTCATTCATTTTGAATTCCAGTCCTAACGCGTCAAGCCGCTCCCGCTCTAGCTCGTCATCCCAAGGATTGGCGATTTCGGACAATGTATTGCGATAAATATGCTTGTTATGTTCTTCGAAATTCATCGTCAGCTTGCCGTCCTTGCGCACCCAGATCTGATGTTCGGGCAGACCGAGCTTTAACGTTTCGTGGCCTTGCATGCTGTTGATCACATCCATCATCTTGATAACTTCTGCAGCATTTTTACTTGTAGCCGGAATGACGGCATAGGAGCCTACAAGATTAATAGCAGCGATTCCCGATTTACCGTCCTTGCCTGCTGGATAATCCAGCGCCACCCAATCCGCCTTCGGATCGTTCTTCTTGTTCGTCAAAATCGAGCCCCGCGTTTCGTGCCACTGAGCGGAGAACAGGCCGACCTTGCCGCCCGCTACCTTTTCGTCCACATTCTTCGGCTTATTCAGCGCCCACTCCGAGTCAATCAGCTTATCCTTATACAGCCCGGCGAGATAGCGAAGCGCCTCCTTCGTCTCCGGCAAAATATAGGAATGCACAAGCTGACCATTCCGTTCCACCCAGTTGTTCTGCCCAAACGGAACGCCGAAAGCACCGAATATAGGGCCGGTTCTGGCCAGCTTCTCACCAATAATCAGGCCGAGCGTGTCGTTCTTTCCGTTGCCGTCGGGGTCTTTGGTTGCCAGAGCGCGCATAACCTCCGTGTATTCGTCCAGCGTCTTCGGCGGATTAAGATCGAGCTTAGCCAGCCAATCTTTGCGGACATACATCAGCTCATCGGCTTTCTTGGTAGTCACTCCCGGTAGCGCATAAATCTTACCATCCTCGAACGTAACCTGCTTCCACACTTCCTCGGGGTATGCCTTCTTCAGATTAGGTCCATATTTATCGATCAGCTCGTTCAGCGGTGTGAGCGCTTTCTGCTTTACCAGCTTTGACACCCAAGCGCTGTCCGTGGAACGGATTAAGTCATAACTTTCGCCTGAGGTCATCATAATATTGATCTTGTCCTGGTAACCGTCCGGCGGCGGCGTGGTAACCGTAATGTTCAGATTGGATTGCTGACGGATATAATCCAGGTAAGGATTCGTGTTCTCATTCATGCCATCGGGATACTTGCGTCCAGCATTATCGAGCACCAGCGTCAGTGACTTCTTCACGGCTGGTGCTGCCGAGTTGGATGCTTGCGGAGCGGATTCTCCCTGGGAGCAGGCGCTTCCGAGTACGACAAGTGTAGATAAAGATGCAATGATTATCGTCAGATTTGACCTTTTTTTCATCGTATTAACCCCTTTATTGTAATGGATTTGATGGAATGGAACAATTGTCGTAATGAGGAATTGATTTCAGCGAATCGTACTGCCCTTAGAATCAGCATGGTCATCCCTTTACGGAGCCGATCAAAATGCCCTTCACAAAATATTTTTGCAGAAACGGATAGACGATCAGGATCGGAACAGTGCTTGCGATAAGTGCCGCCGCCTTCAGGGATTCGACGGCAAGCAACTGCCGCTCCAAATTGTCGGTTACATTAATAGTCGTTACATTCGCCTGAATCAGATTACGCAGGTATACCTGCAGCGGGTTGAGCTTGGAATCGGCTACATAAAGCACCGCATCGAAAAATGAGTTCCAATGCGCAACGGCATGAAAGAGCGCGATCGTAGCAATCGCAGGCATTGACAGGGGCACCACAATGCGGTAAAGAATTCCCTGGTTCGAGCAGCCGTCGATACGAGCCGATTCCTCCAACTCAGTGGGGACGCTCTGGAAAAAGTTTTTCATAATAATCACATTAAAAGCGCTGATCGCTCCCGGGAGCAGGAAGGCCCAAAATGAATTGTAAAGCCCCAGCTCCTTGACGATCAGATAGGTCGGTATCATCCCACCGTTGAACATCATCGTGAATACGATCAAAAAGAGAATAAAATGTCTGCCTTTAATATAAGACTTGGAGAGTGGATAAGCGAGCAGAACCGTCAGCAGCACGTTCAGGCACGTTCCCAGTACGGTACGCCAGGTGCTGACTAGGAACGCTTGCCGGAACGCATTGTCGTCGAATACTTTGCCGTAAGCCTCCCAGGTGAATTCCACTGGCAGGAACGACACCTCTCCACTCATGACTGCCCGGTAGCTGCTGAACGATTGAGCCAAAATGTGCACGAACGGCGCCAGCGCCAGCAGACTGAACGCTCCGAGCAGCGCATAATTCCATAGATGTCCGATCTTTTCTTGCCGGCTAAATCTCATTTGTGGTTCCCACTTTCCCTGAATTTGCAATTAATAGACGCCTTCATGGCCCGCTCTTTTGGCCATACGATTGAAGAAAATGACCAGCGCAAGGCCAATAACCGACTTGAACAAGCCGACAGCCGTTGAGAAACTGAATTCGGATTGGCTGATACCTACCCGATACACATACGTTTCGATGACATCTCCAACCTCGTAGACCATCGAATTGTAAAGTACAAATATTTGTTCGAAGCCTACATCCAGCACGTGCCCCAAGCGGAGGATGAACAGAATGATGATCGTACCTAGCAACGAGGGCAGCGTAATATGCCTGATCTGCTGCCACTTGCCCGCTCCGTCGATGACGGCGGCTTCGTACAATTGTGGATCTATGGAAACTATCGCCGCCAAATAAATAATGGCTCCCCAGCCAACTTCTTTCCAAATATCGCTCGCCACAATCACGGTCCGGAACCAGTCAGCGTCAGCCAGGAAGAAGATCGGCTCGATGCTAAACCAGCCAAGCATGGCGTTAACCACACCAGTAACCGGAGACAGCAGATTGACTAGAATACCCCCAATAATGACCCACGACAAAAAATGGGGCAAATAGGCGAGCGTCTGAACGGTCCGCTTGAACATAAGATGCCGCACCTCATTAAGCATCAGCGCCAAAATAATGGGTCCCGGGAAGCCCCAGATCAGCTTGTAAAGGCTGATTAACAGCGTGTTGCGGAATACCTGATAAAACTCGCGGTCCGTAAACATTTCGCGAAAATGCATCCACCCGACCCATTCACTGCCCCTCACCCCTTGAAATGGACTGTAATCTTGAAACGCAATCACGATTCCCCACATCGGCGCATACTTGAATACGAGAAAGTAAACAATTCCCGGTACCATGATCAGATACAGATCCCAGTAGTCCTTCAGATGCCCGTATCGGTTACGATTACGCTTCGCTTTCATTATAGGTGGGATGGCATAATCATTGCTTACAGCTTTACTTGCAGCATGCATAACGCCCCTCCTCCTCTCCTTCTAGCACTGCCTGTGCTTGCGTTTCATTACCGACAATTTGTTTCCTTGGCCTAATTTCATTCTAGGCCATTCGATATACGGTTTCTATCCAAGCATAATGACATCACCTGCACCTCTCATGACATCGTGATCGATTCGTTCGTCCTGACGGAAAGTCATCAGGAGACGCCATCGTGTCATGAACCGATATGTCCAATGGAGTTGACTTTCGTTATTCTGGATAGGAGTTTACAACGAAAGGGTGCGTATATAGATGAAGGAAATTCAAACAGACCTCGTTATTGTCGGCGGAGGAACGGGCGGATGTGCCGCTGCGTTGGCCGCCTGCAGGATGGGATACAAGGTTGTCATGACTGAGGAGACCATGTGGATCGGAGGACAGCTAACTAGCCAGGCTGTGCCTCCCGATGAGCATCCGTGGATCGAGCAGTTCGGCTGCACGCGCAGCTATCGGCAGTTCCGCGATCAGGTCCGCGCCTTCTACAAGGACGGGTTCCCGCTCACCGAAGCCGCGCGATCGAATCCCGTGTTCAACCCCGGCAACGGGTACGTGAGCAGGCTGTGCCATGAGCCGCGGGCTGCCTTGTCGGTATTGGAGCGTATGCTGTCCCCCTATATGCACAGCGGACGGCTGATGCTTCTTACTCAGCGTCGGGCAATTGGAGCGGAGACGGATGGAGACCGCGTAACAACAGTAAAGGTCGTGCATTCGCTGTCGGGCGAAGTGACTGTGCTTCATGCGACTTATTTTCTCGATGCTACGGAATGCGGAGACCTGCTGCCGATGACAGGTACGGAGTATGTCACCGGCTCGGAGTCCAGAAGCGAGACCGACGAGCCGCACGCATTGGCGGGAGCGGCCGATCCGCTGGATATGCAGGCGATTACGCATTGCTTTGCGGTCGACTATCTGGAAGGAGAAGATCATACGATCGACAAGCCTGAGCAATATGCTTTCTGGAACAGCTACAAGGCAGATTTCTGGCCGGACAAGCAACTCAGCTGGACTGTGCCCCATTACATTACGCATGAACCGACCGTTTATCATTTGTTTCCGTCGGAAGGTCCGGACAATCGTTGGCTATACAGGCGCATTCTGGACCGCAGCAACTTTACTCCTGGCTTCCTCGCCAGCGATATTACACTCGTCAATTGGCCGCAGAATGACTACTGGCTAGGTCCCATATTCGAGGTCAGCGAGGAAGAACGTCTGCGCCATCTGGAAGGAGCCAAGCAGCTCAGCCTCTCATTGCTCTATTGGATGCAGACCGAAGCCCCGCGCGCAGACGGCAAAATGGGCTTCCCAGGACTTCGTTTGCGGGGAGACGTAACAGGAACTGAGGACGGCTTGGCGATGGCTCCTTATATCCGTGAGTCGCGTAGAATTCGCGCCCAGTTCACTGTACTGGAGCAGCATATCGGCGTAGAGGCGAGGCAGTCGGCGGGCTTCAATAGTGCAGAGACATTCGTCGATTCCGTAGGCGTCGGCTGCTATCGGCTGGATCTTCACCCGAGCACAGGCAATCGCAACTATATCGACATTGCCTCCTATCCTTTCCAGATCCCTCTGGGCAGCCTTATTCCGATCCGCATGAAGAATCTGCTGCCCGCCTGCAAAAATATCGGCGTCACCCACATCACCAACGGCTCCTACCGCCTGCATCCTGTGGAATGGAATATCGGTGAAGCGGCGGGATACCTGTCCGCATACTGCATGACCCGTGGCGTTCAACCGGTGGAGGTGTGGAGCAACAAAGATCAGCTTGAGGAATTCCAGCGCTTGCTAACGCGAGAGGGCATTGAGCTGAAATGGCCGCATATACACGAGGTATGAGTGAGATTGCATGCTCACAAGTCAGCTAAAGCGCGCAAAGGACCGTCCGGAATGTTACCGGACGGTCCTCTTTTTTCATTCTTGAGACACTTTCAATACGTTTCCTTAAAGAAGCTAACATCATCCACTCGAATCCACTGATTAGCTCCGGCATTGGAGTAGAACACAATCTTCGCTTGTCCGTTCGTGACGGGAACATGCTGAAGCTGAATCTGCTGCCACGTGGAGCTTGCGGTAATATTGCGAATTACTTCAACACCACCGTAGTCCTTTACCGACATCTGGGCGGTCGTCTGCCCTCCGCTCGACTGCACCCAAGCCGTCAAGGTGTACAAACCATTGGTCAGCCCCGTAACCGTCTGGTGTGTTGCCACTTCATAAGCAGCCGATTTGTTATGCGTCAGACGCCAGCTCCAGCTGTATCCGCCAGTCTCCGTATAATCCGCATTGGCATGTGTACCGGATGAGCCTCCCCAAGTGCTCCAACTCTTGGCTGACTGGGCCTCATCCATGTCTGCCTCGAAGCCGGGATTGCGAAGCGCATTGACGCCGACACCGTTCAACATCGCCTTGATGGCATCCAGACGCTCGGTGCCTTGGGCATGTGTAGGAACAAGCCAGCCTCCTTCGCAAACCTCATTCCATGCAAAAGCCAATACCGTATTGGCTTCTACAGCAGTCGTATGATTGCGGGCGAAATCCATACCCGCCTTAAAGTGCCCAGCGATCTCGCCGGGTGTCGGCTGTTTATAGTAAGGGCCACCGCCACCACCCCAAGGTGGAGGGGTTGTCGTGCGGGGTGATTTATCCCAGCCTGTCGAGATATCCGGGACAAAAGGCTTGCCAGAATTGGCATAATCGTTCCATGAATCTGCCTGAGCTTGAGCAAGCGCTGAGAACGGCGATGGATTATTCATGTCCTGACTACCGTTAAGACCTGAATAGCCGTAGCGCCCAATCGCATCCAAGCCGTACTTATTCAACTGCGACACCGCAGTGTTTAATTGCCAATGCATCGCAACAATATAAGGATCACCTAAGCCGGCATCCACAGTCTTTTGGCGCAGCAGATCGATATTCGTTTGGGTTGGTGTCCCTGAGCCGTAATAAGTTTCCATATCCGCTACATTGAAAATATAAACCAAAGGCCGGTTACCCAACACCTTCACATAAGTAGGCTCCTCGAACCATTCCACCATCTGATCCACTCGCTGCGACCAGGTTTGCTGAGCATTGTACCTATGGATAATCACGGAGAAATCCAGATCCTCCTTATAGGCGCTTGCCAAATATTTATGCAGCGCATACGCTTCCGCTACATTGGGACTCGTATCTGGTCCACTGACGAACGCCCAATAATCAATGCCCGCATTATGCGCATATTGAATTTGCTGATCGATCGTCGATTGGCTATTTTCATTGCCGCTAACCTGAGTCGAAGAATCAATGCTGAGAAAATAAGGCACCCGATCGTGATACTGCTGCGGACCTAGCGAGTTAAGATCGGCGCAGGTGCTGTTGCTGAAGCAATCCCAACGGATGACACCTAGCAAAGGACTGTTTGCAGCAACGGCAGGCGGTGACGAGAGGATAGCACCTAGTCCACACAGCAGCGTAAAGCCAGCAACCAAGGTAGTGAAGCCCGCCAACCTTTGCAACCAGCTCTTGCATCTCTTTTCCTTCTTGCCATGTTCCATTTTCACTATAAAACCTCCTTCAAATTAGAATGTGGTGCCAAGCCGACCACTTCCTCACAGTCATCCGCTTGGCACCTTGTATTCTTGATGGTTTCCTAACCTGTTTCCCTGCAACTTCGCATCCTATCTCGTTAGTCTAATAGTCGATTATGGATTCATAAATTCGCTATACACAAGCATTCGCTTTAGCAGCACGGCCGTCTCTGCTCTTGTCGTACTGGAATTCGGAGCAAGCCTTCCCTGCTCATCTCCCTGCATAATTTTGGCGGCAACTACACTCGCCAATGCGGTCTGAGCCCAACTACCAACTTGCCCTGCATCTTTAAACTTGCCAAGAACCATCCCCGTATCAGTCGGCAAAGCTAATCTTTTACCTGTAAAAGAGCTTACTCGTTCGAGCACAACGGCTATTTCCTCCCGAGTTATGTTCGCCAGAGGCCGGAACGTTCCATCCTCATACCCATTCATCAGTCCAGCTGCATGAACAGCACTGACTGCTTCTGTGAACCAGTTTTCCTCCGCATCCGCAAACGGCCGCTCTTGCAACGAACTTTCGCTTTCCAACGCAAGTGCTCTAGTTAACATAGCCGCCCATTCCGCCCTTGTGACAATTCCATCAGGATCGAAGGCTAGCTCTGACTTGCCTTTCACTATCAATTTGGCTGCCAAAGCTTCAACATCCTCGCGCGACCAGTGCTGCGCCAGATCGGCAAAAGAAGGCTTAACCTGTAGCAGCGCATAGATACTGTTACCACGGCGTTTCAGCTCAATCGACGTCTTCTCACCCGAAGAGGTGACAATCGTAGGCACCGGCGTATAGCTGCCAGTATCCGGATCGTAATATACGCCAACCGTCGTCTTCGCATCCAGCTGACCGTCAACATGCATAGATCGGCTCACATATCGGTCGAAGGATGCGACAACCAGCTGCTTACCGTCCTCGTTCTCCGCTTTCAATTCATAATGAAGCGGCTCACCGATTAGTGCTGCTCCGAAAGCAATAGCCCCATCGCGTATAGCAGCTACAGTAACCGCATCTGCTTTCGTGATCGATAGCGTCAGTGTAAGATTTCCCAGACTTTCCTGCAGCAAATTCCCTATCTTGTCGGTACGAACTGCCTGCAGCGGAAGCTTGTAAGAGCCGAGCGGAGTGACGAATTCGAGCTCCAAATCCGCGTTCCTAGTCGCTAGTTCTGTGAGCTGAGTTCCTGTTATGTCTAAGGAATAGGTAGAGCCCCTAGCCTTGCCCGCTTCAATTAGGACTTTTCCACTTGCAATCTGCTGCTCTGTAATCGTCACTATGCTGCCATCGTTGAGCGTAAGAACCACACCTTTGGCAGCCGAATTACCGGGCTTGACTTCAGGTTGTCCCGCTCCGACCTGGCCAGGTCCCCCTCCCGTTTGGTTGCCTCCATCAACGGATTCGCTCCAATCTCCACCGCTGCTATATGCAGTTACGATTAACTCTGCGCTCGCTGTCCATGACTTGTATGTCGCCGAAATTACCGTAGTTCCTTCACTATAAGCACTAATCATTCCATTTGTAGTTGTGACTGCAACACGAGGATTTGCAATCAGAATGTCCGCCCCTGCGGTAACATCGATATTCGTACCTTTGTAAACGAGTTCTACAACCGTTTGCAGTCTATCTCCTTCCGTGAGACTGTAGCGCGTCTTATTGAACCGAAGCCGTGGCTGTGCATAAACTCGTAGTTCCGCAGAAGCCTCTAGCGTACCTGCATATACGGCACGGATGACCGTGCTGCCTTCACTTATTGCCATAATCCCTCCTTTGACATCGACCGTTGCCACTGTCTCATCGCCGCTGTTCCATTGCAAATGAGCTGCGCTGATCGGATAGCCATTCTGATCGATAAGTTTTGCCGACCACTGGGCTGATTCTCCGACAGTCAGCGTCTCCGAGGAAGGTACGATGACAACTCCGCTTGGCTGTTTGTTGACCAGTAGCTCTCTCGCTTCTGCAGCCTTGGCTGCGTAGACTGGCGTCACCAAATCCTGAGCGAAAACTTCGATCATATCGCTTCCCATGCTCGCCGCCTTGCGAATCGCTTCGTAGAGATATTCCGGATTCGCCTTCTTGACCGAATATACGTCAATTAGCTGTCCCTGCAGCTTCATCCGGTCGGACGCCTCCGCCCAAATTTCAATGCCTTCATTGCCTCGCTTGAACCAATCCTCGTAGGTAATATAGGCAATCTGCGAATT
>JARBUQ010000457.1 GCA_029239545.1 Paenibacillus sp. | reverse complement strand
TATGGCAATTTGTCGCAAACGAAGATGGTATGCGGGGTCTGGATTGCGCTCGATGAAGCCAGACTAGACAACGGCTGCATGCACGTAATTCCGGGTACGCATCTGGAAGGCGCTGTCCCGCATTTTGCCGTACGCGACTGGCAAATTTGCGACTCCCAGGTTGAGGTTGCACGTGACGTTGTCGTTCCGTTGAAGCCGGGCGGGGCGTTGTTCTTCGCTGGCATGCTTCATCATGGGACGCCGCCGAACCTCTCCGAGTATCGCAGACGCGCGTTGCAATTCCATTACTGCCCGGAATCGTCAGAGAAGATGACGCCCAAACAATTCAAGGAAGTGTTCACAAGCGAAATGTCGGATGCGGAATGCTAAGATAGCTTAAGTAAACGAGCTGTCCGCCCAATGAAACGAAATATGGTCTGCCAGTAAGGTTAACGTGAAAATTACAAGCAATACCGTCCCCCTGCCACCTTTGTGTGACAGGGGATTTTTGTGATGCTAGGGCTGCCAGACTTATGGCAGATGCCAATGAGAATGTGTCTGACGGGCGCAATTCAGGAATTCGTTATGCTCCAAATGAATGCTCGAGGTGTTCTCTTCCGCACATACTCCGATTGTTTGGTCCAACGGTGAATCATCAGAGAATACAATCCGATTGCTGCCCAGCGTTACATCGTGTGTAAATCCTCGTATGCGAATCCCCACGAATCCCATCTCAATGGAGCCGTTATTCTCTATCACGTTATGTTCGACTCGATTATAATTAGCGGCCATGGGCTCCAGCTCATTCCGGAAAAAAACACCATAGAAGCGATTGCTGCTGAATCGATTGTGGCGAATCATATTATGCGTATCCTTATGACCAATTGAGAAGCCTGACATCTTGTTGTCGGCGGATTTACAGAACTCAACCAGACTGTGCTGAACTCTCCAGCAAAAAAATATCCCGTCAGAATCATTATTCTCGAATTCGCAATGTCTGATCGTTGTGCGCAATGTGCCGCTGCCTGGATGAATACCCTTGCCGCCATTATTAGAGCTTACGCAATGCTGAACCGTTATGTCAGAGCAGTGCTGGTAGCTGATGCCGTCTCCGTTATAATGGCTAACGGTGCAATACTCGATTAACACATCGTTAGCTCCGAATAAGAAGATGCCTGCATTCCGACAGCCGTTCGTTAAGGAATTGTGCTCTCTGCCGCCTTCAATTGTCAAGTTACGGAGTTGTACCTGCTCGCAATCATAACCGCTGATTACAGAAGATTGGGTCGATACAATGCCATGCGGCTCCATAGAAATGGTCGCATACAGCTCGCGGTCCAGCATAAGGGTGTTTCCTTCTTTGCCTATGACTGTTGCGACCGTATCGAGAAAACCGAGGCTTCGATCGGCGTTGCGAATCGTAACCGTTTGACCGATCCCGATTCGTTCCGGATATTGAACCGTGACCTGGCGTTCATGTTGATCTGCATCTGCCGCCAATGGTGTAACATGCTCCTCGCTCCTAATAAGGATTGTTTTTCCCGGAATCCCTTCAATAGACACGTTGGATCTAAGATGGATAGGGCTTGCAATCGTGAAGCTGCCCTCCAGAAGCTTCAGTGTGCCGCCGCCCAAATTGGACAAATAATCGATGCCAGCCTGAATGATCATATTCGTATTTCCGATCAAGTCTCCTGAAGAAATGCCTATTGTGATGGTCTTCTTGTCCATTTGTTTTCCCTGCCTTTTAGATGAATTCGTTCTTCATTCAGTGTAGCAGTTCAGTAAGGAGCAGGGCCATGTGTCATAATCGTCGTTTACTGGGAGAGTCTTATACGAAACACGATCCGACAAGTTTACTAGGGTAAACGTTAATTATGCCCCATAGGAGGAGGAGGCCTAACAAGCTAAACTTATTCGTGTAATAAAAGGGCAAAAGTTGAGAGGGGATTCAAGCAATGAGCAAGGCAATTCATAAGAGAAAGCTCAATCAAGATTGGATGCTGCAGGGCTTTGATACAGTTCAGGATATTCCACCCGCAATCCATCAGCCGGATTTTGAAGCCAAAGAATGGCTGTCGGCGAATGTCCCGGGAGATGTCCATGCTGCTTTACTACATCACCAGATCATAGAAGATCCGTTCTATTCGACTAATGATCAGGCGTGCCGCTGGGTTGAGAACAAGACATGGGTATACCGTACCGTGTTTGATCGTCCTGCTGATGTGGGGAATGCCGGAATGTTTATTCATTTTGAAGGACTCGATACATTGGCCGAAATTTATCTGAATGGAGAATCTGTCGCGACATCTGACAATATGTTTGTTCCTGTATGGTCAGAGATTACTTCTTTGTTAAAGGCTAGCGGCAATGTTCTGATTGTTCGATTGGACCCGGTTGTAGAGGCTGCCAAATCCAAGGATGTTTCTAAATTTTGGGCGAAGGTTAATTACGAGCGAATCTGGTTCCGTAAATGTGCCTCCCACTTCTCCTGGGACTGGAGTCCGCGTTTGGTTACTTCAGGTATTTGGAAACCGGTAAGTCTGTACGTGGTTGAACAGGCGAGAATTAATCATGTATATTTTCGAACCTTATCTATAGGAGAAGATGGCGCTTCGGTTGAAATTGACGCCGAGGTGGAGCAGTATAGGGGGAAAGCGGGATTGGAATCAGGAGTGGATGATTCACTAACTGTCCGTTTTTCCCTAAAAGGCTCTACAAGCATCCACGAATATGAAACGGTTGTAAGCGAAGGAAGGGCAGCTGTTTCGTTTAAAGTGGAGCAGCCGGAATTGTGGTGGACTTATGATCACGGGCTGCCCTTTCTATATGAACTCGAAGTATCCCTGTTAACTCAGGGATTAGTAATTGATTCAGACAAGCAGGATGTCGGGATTCGAACCATTCAAGTTAAGCAGCGCTCGGATGCTAATGAACCTCGGTTTACGTTCGTATTGAACGGCAGGGAGATTTATGCGAAAGGGGCTAACTGGATTCCCGCACATTGCCTTACGGGATCGATCGAATCCGATCGTTATTGCGATCTTATCGCCCTATCCCGTGAAGCGAATATGAATATGCTGCGCGTATGGGGCGGCGGGATATATGAGCATGACATTTTCTATCGCGAATGCTCCCGACAGGGAATTCTCGTATGGCAGGATTTCATGTTCTCGTGCAGTGAGCTGCCCGATTATGACGAGGAGTTCATGGCTAATGTGACTCGGGAAATCGTTGCGAATGTCAAAGCTCTGAGGAGCCACCCTTGTATCGCGATCTGGTGCGGCAACAATGAGAGCCAGGCGATTCATAGCGAGAAGATGTATTACCGCAGCGACTATCGCTTTTATGGGGAGAAAATATTCCACGAGCTTATTCCCAAGCTGCTGGAGCGTCTGGACACCACCCGCCTTTATTGGCCGAGCTCTCCGTGGGGAGGCAATGATCCGAACAGCTTTGACGAAGGGGATACGCATAATTGGGCGGTCTGGGCAGGGGATGTGTACCCCAGAAGATATGGAGAGAAATCCAACATGGACATCACTCCGTATGGGGTCTCCTACCGCAGGTACGCGGAGGATACGTCCAAATTCAGCAGCGAATTCGGCATTCATGGAAGTACGATTAAGGAAACCCTGCGGCGGAACATGCCCGAAACTGAGCTTTATTATGGAAGCTTCGAGATGGATTATCGCAATAAGGACTATGAGCCGGAGAAGGCACAGATGACAATGGGTGGCTATTCAGGCTTGCCAGGTGATCTGGATCAGTATATTGACTTCTCGATGCTCTGCCAAGCGGAAGGACTCAAATTCGGAGTGGAGCATTTTCGCCGAAGGAAGCCTGTGAACAGCGGAGCGCTCATTTGGCAGTTGAACGACTGCTGGCCGGGAATAAGCTGGAGTTTGCTGGATTATTACTTGTTTCCCAAAGCAGCCTACTACTACGCCCGTCGATTCTATAATCCCTTGCTGTTGTCGTTCAAGGAAGACGAGGGACGAATATCGGTCTGGATGACCAATGACACATATGAACACTTTGAGGATACGATCACCGTTGGAGTCATGGATGATAATCATTATTTTTTTGCGGAGCATAAGGATTCGCGCTTCAGCCCCTGCAAGCTGACGGTAGCGATCTCTCAGGCAGGGGATAAGCTTGAGCTTCATATTGGGACAGATCGGTTCGCTCGGTTTATTAAGCTGGAGTGTGCTATCGAGCATACTCTGTTCTCCGACAATTATTTCAACCTTTTGCCAGGTGAGTGTCATAAGGTTGTCGTGAGCAACCGGAAGGGCACTGCAGTGTCTCCATCAGACATTGAGGTTCGGGCATTGAACTCCAATCAGGACCAGACAATAATCACTTAGTAAACGACAAAAACGACCTATTACCTGTTGTGAACAACTATGATAATATTCAAACCAGAACAAGGCGAGACGTCACATGGCGTTTCGCCTTTGTTCCATCTTGGACTTAAGAGGAAGCATAGACGATTATACGGCAGTCGTGATATTCTGATCGCGTAACAGAACATTCCGATTCATACAGTGTAAGTTGGAATAAGTAAAAATATGGAATATATACAATGGGGGGCACTCAGTATATGGAGGTATTAATTGTTGATGACGAGAAAGAAATCCGCAAAGGGCTTGTCCATACAATTGACTGGAAAACGCTAGGGTTCACCCAGGTATATGATGCTGATGATGGAGAAACCGCTTTGGAGGTAGTAGAAGAACGGAATCCATCCTTAATTGTTACTGATATCAGAATGGCGCGTATGAGCGGGCTTGAGCTGATAAGGGAGCTTTCCTTGAAAGGTTACAAAGGGAACATTATTATCATTAGCGGGTACGATGATTTTCACTACGCCAAAGAAGCATTCAAACTGGGTATTGAGGATTATTTGCTCAAGCCAATCGATATTCCGGAATTTATTAGAGCCGTAAGATCAGTCAAGGAACGTTGGAACCAAAAGCAGATGGACCAGCATAGTCAGAGCCTGCTGCACCAAAGCTTCAAACAAGCCCTCACCAAACTCCGGGAATCCACCTTGCAGGAGTTAATCGGAAGGGTGTATAGACAAGGGGTAGAAGTGAGAATTGAATATAAGCTGCTTCAGCTCGAGCTGGAATGGATGTTATCGCAACAATTGTACGTAGTGGTTTTTGGAATTGATAATTTAAGGTCTTTGCTGGATGGACAGAGTGAAGGCGAGAAGGAATTTCTTCTGTTTTCTGTCGGCAACTTGCTGGAGCATTTTTGGGCTGAGCAGTCAACTCTCCATTCTGTTGTATTTCGTGCCAAGAACGATCATTTGGTGTGTGTACTAGGGTGTGTGGGCTTGGAAGGGCAGTTGAATTGGGAGGAACTTGTGTCAGAAGCTTGTGAACGTGTACTCAAATTTGGCAAAATACAGGTAAGTGCAGGTATAGCCTTTGAGCCAGGTATGCTTGACCGCTTATTCTTCTTGAATCAGAATGCGGCAGAATCATTGATCTCCCACAAGATAAGACCTAAATCTCTAATGAAGCAGAGTGACGTAGACCACATTACAGGTGATGAAGCAGCCTATTTGCTATCGAAACCTAAGGAATTTATAGGATTGTTGAAATATGGCTCTGAGCAAGAGATTAAGGATGCCATGGAGTACTATCCAACGCTCGTACAGCTCTGGCAAGTGACAAGCCCTCGCAGCTTGCAGCAGCATACGTTCGAGTGGCTTCTCGAGTTGTTCCGTACTGCACAAAAGACGGGATGGGCAAACCAGGAATGGGAGAAGAACCCGATTGCCTTATGGGAGCAGCTTGAGAGATTCGACACATTGGAATCCTTGCAGCAGCAAGTGACTCATCATCTTTTGTTAATGGCAGAGTCGATGCAGAAGCATTCCGTATCGCGCAATCAAATCATTCTGGAGGCAGAGCGTTACATGCTGGAGCACTTCAACGAGAATTTGACGTTACAAGCAGTAGCCGATCATGTCCATGTCACTTCGGTATGGCTCAGCAAGCTGTTCAAGAAAGAGACGGGAATGAATTTCCTTGAATATGTGACCGATATTCGTTTGACGAAGGCTGCAGAGCTTCTTAAAAATTTAAATTATAAAGTGTATCAGATTTGTACAATGGTAGGTTATCAGGATCCTGTTTATTTCTCGCGTCAATTCAAAAAGAAGTATGGCAGCACTCCATATGAATACCGAAATCAGCGAGGGACGGACGATGTTTAAGCGAGTTCGCGATAACAGCAAGTTTTCTATCCGGCATCAGGTCATCTATTTGTTTTTTATATTAATTGTTGGACCGTTTTTGTTTATCGTATATTTTTCTTATAATACAGCAGTGGATACGATTGAGAACGTTAGCTCCCTGGTATCTTTGGACATGATCGACAAGAGCGGCAAAAATCTGGACAATTACATTCAACTCGTGAATAACGCTCAGAATGATTTTATGTATCATGCCGATATTCAGGAATTGCTAGGCAGAGAATTGACGAATAGTCTGGAAGAGAGCGCATTCATAAATGATATGAATCGATTAACGTTAAAGCTTGTAACGAATACGCATGCCTACTCATACAGATTGTTTCCTTTATCCCCGACCAAATTTATATTTTATTCAAGCTTTTTCTATAATGGCGGCAAGGTGGAGGAGCAGCAATGGTTTCAGCGGGCCAAAGAAAAAGGAGTTCCATTCTGGGAGCTCTTTCTTCCCGAGAATGACCCTGTAGTTCTGGAGCCTACCCTCTCTCTAATAAAACGCCAGTATAATTTGGCAGCTAAACGAATAGGAGGGATAG
>JARBUQ010000456.1 GCA_029239545.1 Paenibacillus sp. | reverse complement strand
AGAATGTAATAACCAGCTTCGGCGTTAAATGCGCATTCCACTTGTATCGTATCCATTACAATCACGAGATAATCTTTCCTTTCCGCATTTCCTCCTGCAGTGCTCTCAGTCTGGAAAATTTGATGCGGACAAGCTCAATGTAATCCGCGAAATTAGCCAGCTTGTCCATTTTTTTGTATATCACACGCAGCTTTTTCATAGCTTTTACCGCATCTATGTAAGCTTCCCGATTCTTCGATGCGATACATTCCTCCACGTTTAAGTGATACCACGCCAGCATCTGTTCAGGACAATTCGCCTCCAGCCCCTTCATATCTGACGAATGAAAACTGTCTGGATAAAAGCCTTGCTGAATTTGGAGATCGATCCATAGCTCATCATATTTTTTAATAGTCAAGTATTCTTCATAAATGGGTAAGCTATATGGCATCATGGATGAAAGGACTGTAATATACTCTTCCTCCTCATAAACTTTGACCTCTACCATTGCAGCCATCAAGTCCATATGTCCTTGTATTACCGCCTCATCCTCAATATCTATATGAAGGAGCACGCGGTCAAGCCAGCCTTTTGCACGATCGTATTCCTGATCGGTTATAAAAATGGCAATATAGCTGTGGAAGAATTCAGCTTCGCTGTTCCCAAATTTTGATTCGAACAGCTCCCAGGCTTCAGAATCCAAACCCTGTCTCATCTTAATGTGAATAAGTGCGGCGAATAGTTGGTTACGAACTTTATGAAGCCTGCTCCCCGTTGCTGGTGTCTCTGACCCGATTTCTTGCACCACTCTGCTTAAGGACTGGGCAATTCTTCCCTCTTCAGCATCCATCCAGTCCTCTTGATTAAGAACGCTCCACCACGCTTGCTGATATAGAGTTAGCCAGTCCAAACGCAATCGCGATGTCCTATTAATTCGATTATGAAGGTACTCTCCAATTTGTATTAGATATTCCGAATAAGCTGTGACATCCGAATCTTCGAGCTGCTTCAGTGATTGTTCAATGATCGCGTAATTATGTTCACCCAAATTGTAATACGGCGAGGAACTCCAATAGTCATAGTGAAGAGGCTGCTGCTTCTGCCGTTTGTCCAGCATGTCTTCAGCTGCCTGTTCAATATAGAGCTGGACATTTATCGCAAATAATAGCTGTAAGGTTGACGACCATGCTTTACTGAGCTTGGTAGTGTCTTCCTCCACCCACTTTCCCCAATCGGTTATTAGTACATTGTGTCGCCCCAGCGCCGCTGAATAGTTGTAGTTCAAAGCTTCTAACCATGCCGAAGGAGCATCGTTAGCTTGAAAGCTTTGTCTTAGACTGTCATCCGGTAATGAGGTTTTGTGACGTTTGCTCTTGTTTCTTGTTTCTTCCGGCTTGCGCAGAACCGGAGTCGGCTGCTTAAGCTCTGCAGAAAGCAGCCGCCACTCCTGTATGAATAGTTCCGGTCGATATCCAAGCTGTCTGCAATAAAGGAAAAATACAGCAGCCATATGCTCACAAAAGCCCGTTATTCCGCAGCTGCAGGAGCTGATCATAATAAATTCAGTGTCAAGCTTGACTTGATGCTTCATCTTGTCTTGAACTACAGCGATTAATTCGTCAGATTGATAAGCCAAGTAAGTCACTTGGTTAGCCATGTAACTTGTGAAGCCGCGCTCTAGGACAGCCATGCTGAAGTTTTCACTAACCGCTTCCTTCAGGTAACGCAGTTTATCAGGATAAACACCTGTACGACTACTCATGAGTGTATCAATCCTCCGCAATTCAACAATATATTGCAATCATGATTATGCTCCCATTGTATCAAAGATGAAATAACTTCGTCAGCCTTGATTACAATTTCGGTTTCTAATTGTTACAGCAATCCCTTCCGATACATAACCGTCAAGAATCGGTAAAAATCATAGCTGCCATTATCCGGCGTATCAATAATGCCAAGAGCTAGGGCGCGTTTAACAGCATCAGCTGCCCATTCTGGCTGCTTCATGCTGGCCAGTTGCTCCAGATCATTCACTTTATTCTGTAAATCATTAACCTGCTGTTGCAGCTGTTCAATCTTGTCTAGCACGATGAACGCCTCCTCGTCAAATTGTTTCAAAGCATAACGGTGAATGATAGAAATAATGGCGCTTGCGTAGTTCGGATCTGTAGCGTAGCCGCACAAACGCAGTGCATCTGCTTGCAGCTCGGGCGTTCTCGCTGTACGAACTCGCTCATAACGACTCAATTGGAACAACAGATCCTGATCCATCAAACAGTCCTCAACCGAATCATACGCTCGAAAACTATCGGTCATGTACTCGGTCTTGTTATCGTACACTTCCCATGTCCTGAGATTGACGGAATCCCCTTTCCAAAAACCGTTTGGTTTGCCATTGCCGACTTTGAAGCCTACGATGTTGTTCCACGGGTGAATTACTCCTCCAGTTTCCTGGATGGTCTGAGCTATGCGAACGGATGGAAAGATAGGCGAGTCCATAAGCCTGAGCTTAACTGATAGAGGGGCTATAATTCGAATAAATGCATCTCGGTCCAAGTCAGTCCCTCCCTATACTAGTAATAGCAAGTCCATGTTGTTTTCTTATACTATATGTATCAAGTCTTGCAACGAGCTCCGCTTATGGCCGGAGGAAGTTTACAGATGAACCCATTTCTAATCACAAAAAAAGCTGCCCCCGATGTTGGAGGAACAGCTTTTTAGGTTTGGGGGCTGTTGCGCAACTGTTGCACACTCATCTCCATTTGAAGGAAACCATGATTTGATCTGCCTCGAAAACAACATCTTTTATCGCCACTAAAGCAGGAAGCTCCTTGTCCAGCGAAATCACTACTGGATCTACCTGATAGCGGCTTAAAGGCAAATTCCATCTTCCCACCTCGGTCTTCACGTGCTCAATCTGTAAATTGGGTGAATTCCATTTCATCAGAAAATCAAGAGAAGCCTCGGCCCGCACAAGATTGTAGAGGCGCAATTGGACATGTGCGGTCATCATCTGACCTCGCTGCTCGAGACGGGCTCCTTCAATCTGTACATGAGATGGTAGTGTCATTTCGGACAATTCACGCTTCATCAGGTTGTTCAAATCTTCTTCCGTCAGTCGCAGCTCCAAGCTGCGGCGAACAGCCATATCCATAATTTTCTGTGAGATCGCTATTTTGTCATACGACATATCCAAGGTTTCTTTGGGTCTGATCGACCACAGAACATAGCCTGTGAATAACAGCACGACCATAACAAGCACACCAAGTGCTATTGCTAATTTCTTAAACATCTCGTTTCTCCCCCATGAGACTATTCACAACGCGTCAGCTCCCAGCTGGCGATGCGAACCTATACTTATGTGGTTGGATTAGAGCCTTGCTCCTTCTTGGCCTTCAGCCACTTCGGAGCGCCCTTGTTCTTCTTGTCACGTTCACGCTCGCGATCCTTGCTCCGAGGTGAGCTCACTGCTGCTTTGGCTTCAGCGGCTGGCGGTTTGATCGAGTCGGTGCCTGTGCTTGTCCCGGCTGCTGGACGCTTCTTTTCATTGGCGTTGACTCTACTTGGCTTCTCCGCTGACCGACCTGCTGTGGAATCCTGACGAGCTCTTGGAGCTGAACCGCTGTTGCTCCTTACGTGCTCCGGCTTCAACAGCTTGCCTTCAGACAGAATTCTTCGCTCAATGCTGATGCCAAGCTGGTCCTCGAATTTACGTAAAATGAAAGCTTCCCGGTCCGTAATGATGGAGACCGTTACTCCGCTTTTGCCCATCCGTCCTGTTCGCCCTACCCGATGCACGTAGTGATCCGCATCAGGAGCAGGATCGAGATGGAACACATGTGTAATATCCGCAATGTCGAGCCCTCTGGCAGCTACATCGGTCGCAATCAGAAGCCGTATCTTCCCTTCTCTGAACCGCCCCAGCACTTTTGTTCTTTCTTGCTTAGGAGCATCCCCATATAACGCTGCAACCGGAATGTTGGCAAACTCCAGCTTGGACACCAGCTCTGCTATCGGTTCGATTTCATTCAGGAATACAAGCGCTGACTTGGGCTGAAGCGTACGATATAACCGCCGCAGCCATTCCACCTTGTCCCGCTCCTCACATTCGACGTAGAGATGCTCGATCGTCTCGGCCGTGCGATGTTC
>JARBUQ010000455.1 GCA_029239545.1 Paenibacillus sp. | reverse complement strand
GAGATCGGCATAAGCTTGGAGTCATAGGCTACTGCGTACCAAGGCTGCTGTGCAGAAGTGGGATCTACCGTAATATCCATCTCCCAGGGGGCCTCGTAGCTGATTCCCAGACGCTGCTTGCCTTGATAGAGGACTACAGCAAAAGGAGTAATCCCCTTCTCGTTCTCCAGCTTAGGATAGACGATGACGGTTTGTTTGCCCGCAGGCAGTGAACGGTCGCTTAATTTGGCATATTGATAAGGGATCGGATCAATTCCTTTCTCTACGCTGCTAAGATACCAGTCGGAGGCTACCAAGCGTTGATACATGGCGTCCATATAAGGGTTCTCTCCCAAATCGTATACAAATTCCGAATTCGTTCTCCGGGCTTGGGCCAGACTGAAATTGAAGTAGGTGATCGCCTTCACCTGCGGGAATAGCCGCGGGAGTAGGCCGTACATATAGGCAAGCTGCCCTTCTGCCCAACGTAAGTAAGCTGTGTTCGAAGGCAGATGGGTGTGCGCGATCGCTCCTTCAGAGATCATGATCGGCTTATGACTGTAGGTATCATAGATTGGAGCCAAGGTATCAATCAGAGAGCCTTTGAGAAATTCTTTCCCGTCCTGATAAGGAGAGGTATACAAGGAGAAGCCAACCCAGTCTACATAGTCATCTCCCGGATAGTACTCGTGCATGTTGTCAGGCGGCCAGAAATTAGGTGACCAGACCATGGCGACATTGGGAGCTTCCTCTTCCATAATGTCGTGGATCAGTCTGAACTTCTCGATGTACTTCTGCGGTTCCCCATGCCACAATACCCAGCTGCCGTTCATCTCGGAGGCATAACGCAGGAAAATCGGAATTCCGGAAGCTTTCGCTTCTCTGGCGAATCGGCGAACATATTCGTCATCCAACACATCGTCCAGGCCATAACGAGGCTCCCAGCCGATCTGCAAAGCGCCGTCCAGTGCCTTAACACGCTCTGCGGTACGTGCAGGAAAGTAGGTGTTCGTATCGGTCTGAACTTTGCGCCAGCCGACATAGGCCATGTAGATGGCGTGTTTACGACCGTATACGGTCTCAATCTTGTTCACATCGTAGCCGACTCGTCGATCGGCGCCAAGCATCCCCAGGTATACACCGGAGGCAGGCTCGTGCTTGGCTAAAGAATTTGTCATGGGTTGTGGAGTTGAGTTGGAAGCTGCATGGGCTTGCTTATTGTTAGAACGCGTGTAGATTTCAAAAGTGGATTGAGGTACAGAAGGAGCAGTGCTCCATTCCGGAGATAGAGGGGTCAGGGTAGGCCAGCCCGACTGAAAAGCAGTGATTCGTTCCTGATAAGCAGCGGCAACCTCTGCTTGCCCGGCCAGCTCCGCCTTGGCCAATTGTCCACGCCACACGCCAAGAAGCTCCGGTGTGGCGGGTTCAGTTATGTGAGCAGGGAGGGATGGAGAAGCGGGAGCGGACGTTCGGTCCGGAAGAAGGGCAATAATCAACCCAATCAGTATTACTCCTGACAAACCGCTCCATAGTAGGGCATGCTGCCGCAGCGTCAATCGTCTCCGCATATACAGGTTCCTTTCAGGTCAGTGGTTATCCAGATCAAGCTGAACGAAAGAAAGGAAGGCGAACATCAGCCTGCCATAGCTTACAAGCTACTGCAGGCAGTCGTTCGCTATACTAAACTTTCGTCTAGTTTATCTTGAATGCTGTTAATAAGGGTACTTTTATTTATAGGGCTAAAGGTTTCAGGAACAGCTGGCGCAAGCTGCGCTTGATCTGCTCAGCCGAGTAATCATGCTCGCGGCGAAGTAGATTATACATGTTGGGATCCATGGAAGAGAGGATCGCGTGAGCGGTCAGTACACGGTCCAGATCGATTCGGCCGCTGATCGCGGCATACTCCTCAAGCAAATTCATTATCGTTGTATGGAGGAAGATGTAGACGGGTGAATGATAGTACAGGGAACGATTGGCTTCACAATAACTGGCGGACTGGATGACACCTAGCCAATGGGACTTCTCCTCAATGAAATCAACCCAGGTATCCAGCAAATTAGCCATGCGATCTAGTGGGGGAAGCGCTTGCTGCTGCAGCAAAAGGCTCTTGCAGTTCTCAATAAATTTGAAGCAGCTGTCCTGAATCAGGTCGAGACATAAGTCGCTCTTATTCGCATAACGGCGGTAAAGGGTGCCTTGACCAATACCTGCTGATTTGGCAATCTGGTGCATGCTTACTCCATCCGGGCCATTCAACGCGAACAAGGAATGAGCAGTCTTCAGAATGAGTGCTCGATGTTCGACAGCATCTTTGCGTTCCTTACGGATTTGCATGCCGCTCACCTACCTTTGTGTATGATATGTGAAGATGGGTAAAAACGGGTACTTAGTATTGACAACCGGACAATTGTCCGGTAACATCCAGATTAAACGGACAATTGTCCGGTTGTGATGTGAGCTTTCGTAAACTAAAAGATCCGGATGTCTACATTGTACCTTCAATTGGGGGTACGGTCAATGGATGTAAGAGAGGTCGATAAGCGTCATGCTTCACGCAAAAGAATAGGAGTGAATGGAATGTCTGCTAGTACTGTAAAAGGGGCGCCTCCGGATGACTCATTCTCGATTAAGAGCATCCTTGCTCCACTGATTGCCATCATTGTCGGCTTATTCATGGTTATTCTGGATGGGACAGCTGTGAATGTAGCTCTGCCCAGATTGATGGATGACTTCGGCAGCACGTTTACGATCGTTCAATGGACGGTGACGGGTTATGCGCTTGCGCAAGCTGCAGTTATCCCGCTTGCCGGCTGGATGTCCGATCGATTCGGCGCAAAGAAAATATTTTTGATCTCAGTAGGTTTGTTCACCATAGGCTCTCTGCTCTGTGCATTCGCACAGGATGTGAACCAGCTTATCCTGTTCCGTGTGCTGCAAGGCTTGGGCGGTGGGATGGTTATGCCGATCGCGATGGCCTTTACTTACCGACTCAGCCCTCCTGGGAAAGTAGGAGCAGTTATGGGGATGATGGGAATTCCGATCCTGCTTGCTCCTGCGCTTGGTCCTGTATTTGCCGGCTGGATGGTTGATTTCGTAAGCTGGGAATGGATATTCCTGATCAATATTCCTATTGGTATCATCGGGATAATCGTAGGGATCAGAACGCTTCCTAATATTGAACGCCAATCTGTGGCATCACTGGATTTGTTGGGGATGCTGCTAGCGCCGATTGCCTTTGCTGCTCTGTCTTACGGGGTAAGTGAGGGGGGAACAAGCTGGAGCTCCACCAAAACAATTGCCGGTCTGGTCATTGGGGGCGTCGCTTTGATCCTGTTCATTATCGCGGAGCTTCGCCGCTCTCAACCGCTGCTGGAGCTGCGTGTATTCCGCTCCTCTGACTTCACACGCGGTATCATCGTACAGTGGATTTCGCAGATTGCTCTGTTCGGTACGCTCTTCATGATTCCACTGTTTCTGCAGCAGGCCAAAGGCTACAGCGCCTTCGATACGGGCTTGATCATGCTGCCGCAGGCTATCGCTGCCGGACTGTTCATGCCAATCGGTGGGAAGCTGTTCGACCGTCTTGGCGCTCGTCCGCTTGTCGTGGCGGGAATGGTTATCGTCACAGGCGCCGCCTTCATGCTTACTCGAATCCAGGCGGATGATGGTGTTATGATGATGATGGTGCCGCTTGCTCTCCTGGGAGCAGGAATGGGGCTGTCGATGATGCCGCTTAACACGCACTTGATCCAGTCTGCTCCGCAGAACCTGGTCGGTCGGGTAACGTCTCTGACGAATGCAGCTCAGCAAGTCATGACCTCCTTCGCGGTAGCGGGCTTGTCCACAATCGTAATGAGTCGGATGAAGGTGTACACGACCGATCCAGCCAATGAATTGGTGGAATCGTATGCTTTCTCCTTTGGGGATACGTTCCTCGTGTTAACGGGGATCGCAGTCATGGGGGCGATCATTGCTCTGCTGCTCCGTAAGCCCAAGAATGCGGATGGCGCTAACAAGCCAGAGGCGATTCAAATGATGAGTCATTAATCGTATGCATTCATGACTGTATGCTGAACAGCCTGTAATAAGCGGGGTATGGCCGCTTGTTACAGGCTGTTTTGTGTTCTGACGGGGCATCGTTTGGCGGACAGGAGAACCGC
>JARBUQ010000454.1 GCA_029239545.1 Paenibacillus sp. | reverse complement strand
GGATTCTGGAAGTCAATACAAGACCGCAGTTCTATCCGCTCAAGGATAAGAAAGACAAAACACTTTATTATCGGATCTTGAGTTATGCCAAGCAGTATGGACGATATAAATAAACGAAACTTGAAGCTGAAGAGGGTCACAATGAAGAAGAGTCGCCTGCGTCAATATGCCGCAGGCGACTCTTTTTGTGGTTATTTAATGAAATAATCCTTACTCGGAGGCCTGAACAAGCACCTTTACTGCTTTTCCGATAGGAGGCAAGCTCTTGGTCAATGTTGGATCGTAGAAGCCAATCACTTTGGTGTCTTTAATGATTGTGCTCTTGTCCACTTCGGCTCCGTCCTTATCGATAAAGGAAGTTTCATCGGTGACCTGCAGCACAACCTCGCTCGGGGATCCCTCTGTTAAGCCTGTACCCTTAATAAGGAAGCTTGTGTGGCCGTCATCACTGCTTCGTACTTCTTCAATTGCGCCTGCTGTTCCCAAGAGGTCAGCCTGAAGCTTATCATCCAAAACTGTAATTTTGTATGTAGGCGTCTGAGGGGGAAGGCTCATCGTTGAAATGATTGAATGCTCGGCTACCACAGTCAACCCAATATGGAGGTCAGAGAAGCTGAGCTTAGTGCCATCCAGCATTTGATAGACGGTTTCCTCTCCAACATTCAGCACGATTCCGTCTGGACCTGTGCCTTGAATATGAATCGATTGATACTTGCCGTCATTATGAATGGCTGTGATTGCGCCAGTCTTCTGCACCTTCTTCTGCTCCTTGTCGGTAATAGATACGGAATTCCCTTCTGTAACAACCGAGCCGTGCAGTACTTTACTTATGAAGGAAGCGGGAACATACATTTTGTTATCCACTAATACAGGAGCTGCGCCGAGCGCAGTATACATTTTGTTGATCGCATAACGGTCTAGTCCGGTCTGTACGGTTGTAAATACAGGTCCATTATTCAAGTCCACAGAGAGGCTCTCCTGGTTCCAGACCAAGGTATAGCCCAACTTCTCGGCAATGACACGAAGAGGCAGCATAGGCTCGTAACCAACATTTTGGAACCCATTCTCAGACAGGGCTTGGCCGCTTACTTGTATGGCAATGGCCTGATTGGCTGCTTGTGTGATGACGATAGGGGCATTGGCAGTCGGAACAGCCGAGCTATCGGTTGAAGCGTATGCCCCTCCGGCACTCAATATCGTAGATACGCTCATAAGGACGACTAGGCTTTTTCTCATGGTGTTTGTCATAGCAGGTGTTCCTTTCTCGATGCAGGTTAGTTAACAGCGCTGTCAGAATCCTTTGACGCAACCAGCAGCCATAATGTTGCAGAATTCTCTGTTTAATATTCCCCTACTTCTCAAAAGGTTCAATATGAATGTGCACATGCACAATATTGTGGATTTCGTGAATACGCCTCTCGACCTCTTCTGTAATATCATGGCTTTCGCTTACATTAAGCTGGTGATCGACCCCGATTGTCGCATCAACTAATGTTGTATTTCCATGCACACGGGCCTTCAAATCAATAATCTTCTCAACACCCTCAGTATCCTCGATTGTATGTTTGATCATCTGTAATTCGGTATCGTCAAAGCCGTCAGTTAACGCGTGGGTAGCATCTCTGAAAATATCCCAGGCTGTCTTGCAAATGATTACACCAACAACAAGCGCAGTCAGAGGATCGAGCCATGGAATGCCGAATTGTGCGCCCACGATTCCGATAAAAGCGCCGATACTTACAAAAGCATCCGAACGGTTATCCTGTGCCGCGGCCATCATGGCTGTACTGTTGATTCTCCTTGCCAGACGTACATTGTACATATACACCATATACATAACGGCAGCGCACAAAACGGCGGTCCAGGCGGCCGCCATATCAGGCGTCTCAATGGTTGGAAGTCTGAATTTCATAACAGCTTGATATAGAACCTGGAGTCCCACTGCGATCATGATGAAGGAGGCGATCAACGCCGCTACGGTCTCCGCGCGAAAATGGCCATACCGGTGATCCTGGTCTGGCGGCTTTTGAGAAATTCTTAGTCCGATTAATACAGCTATAGATGCGATGATGTCGGAGGAGTTATTCAGTCCGTCTGCTAATAGCGCTTCGGAATTCGTCCTATGTCCAATGCTGAGCTTAAGAGCGGCCAGACAAATGTAGGCAATAATGCTTAACCATGCTCCCCGTTCTCCGCGTTTCATTTCCTTGTATGTTTGATCCATGCTGACCCCCGCATTCACATCCATTTAAACCCTTTGACTATAATACAAGATGGCATGCGAGTGGGTCTAGAGAAACAGTGTTGTCTTGATACCCAAAACTAAGCAGAGGCAAACAAAGTTGGTTGAGTCCACATTCATAGCGGCCAAATTACGGGGAGGGGTCCCGCTATTTGCGATTGCCAAAAAACAACCGCTCGACTTGCTTCGCGAACTCCTCCAGTGCGAAGGAGGCTTTGTCTACCCGATTGTACCAGTGCTTGATCGTCTCTAACATCCAGGATGAAATTTGTTTGCCGGCGATCAGAGGGTAAATGTGGGAATACGCCCACACCAAGTGCTCCCAGCGGTTATCGTTGCCGGGTTGAATATACTCGGAGACGTCGATGACTTTCCCTCTGCCATTCTGCATCAGGACATTCTTCAGATGAATGTCTCTGGGATTCAAGCCTTTGGAGCGGACATAAGCTCTGGCTTCTTCCACATCCGAGATGACTTGTTCAGGAACGGGAATCCCTTGCAGCACACAATCGTATAAATTCATCCCCTCTTCGTAGCTGACTACAATGTAGTTCTCGCCCTTACCATAGAAACGAGGAAAAAACGGCGAGCCTTCAATCTGACGGTAAACCTCTTCTTCCATGTCTTTTTTGGGAAGCGATTGTTCGGTATAAATCTTGAAGGCATATTCAGGAGTCTCAGCGAAACGGAACACTGCGGCGTCTGTGCCAATCCCTATACAGCTTAACTGCTCAGAGCCAGATTCGATCGACACCGGTTCATTCAATCCATTGCTCTTCACTATCACCTTCTGCAGCTCCTGATTCGCTTGTCTCCAATCGGAATTCATCCTTACTTCCCACCCTTCTTACTGGCTTGATCCATCGTTATATTCTTTACATTCTAACACGGTCTTTAAAAAGTAATACTGAAGGACGACCCCGTGGGTTTCAATTAGGCAATCTATTACGAATTAATCAGCTCTAGTGAATAAATACTAGACATTAAGGGTAAAAGGTGAATAACGCCTTAAATAAGCGGAAGATGTTGTTATTCATTGGAGGTTTGACCATGCTGCAGAACAATTTTTTTCGAATTAGTATTGGCATCATTCTGATTTTGCTTATCATTTACTTGGGGACGACGGTTCGCTTTATTTTTCAACCCATTGTGTCCTTGTTCAGCCTCCTGATTGTGCCTTTATCGTTGTCATTCTTTTTCTATTATTTGCTGCGCCCGTTGGTGAATGGGATGGAGAAACGGTTCCAGATTAATCGGTCTTTGTCCGTCATTCTTATTTATGTTACGGGTGCAGGAATCTTGACCGGATTCACCATGTGGGTGTGGCCTACCTTGCTGGAACAGATTGAGATGTTCGCAACGAATGCACCCAAATTCATAGAGAGCTTGCAGGAGCAGCTCATCGCGCTCCAGAATACGAGACTGGTCTCAGGCTTGCTCCCGGATGACTCCAATCTGTTAAACCAGTTGTCAGGGTATTTGAATCAAGGCTATAACCTGGTGGGCGGTTATGTTGCGGGATTAATTCGTTTTTTCTCCGATCTTGTCATTGTGTTGGCTACAGTTCCTATCGTGCTCTATTATATGCTGAAAGAAGGCGGAAAATTCGGGGAAAGATTCACTAGTATGCTCCCCCGGCGCTATCGTGGACAAAGTGCAGATACCATTCATGAGATTGATAAGGTGCTCAGCGGGTATGTTGTGAATCGAGTGTTAGTCAATTTGCTGTTGGCCGTTATGATGTACATAGGGTTTCTCATTATAGGGCTGCCCTATTCGCTGTTGTTCACCATTCTAGCGTTTATTCTGAATTTCATTCCTTATGTTGGAGCGATCCTGGCTTCCATTCCGGTACTAATTGTGGCCTTTCTCGAATCGCCCCTGATGGCGCTGTGGTCCTTGATCATTATCGTGGC
>JARBUQ010000453.1 GCA_029239545.1 Paenibacillus sp. | reverse complement strand
AATCTGGCTCAAGCGTTTAATCAGATGATTGGGGATATCAGGCAACTGATAACCCGGCTTAGGACGGAAGAAAGACAGAAGGAAGCGAATCGCTTCCAGATGCTGATGTCGCAGATGAATCCGCATTTTCTGCTCAATACGCTAAATACAATCAAGTGGAACGCAAGAAACCACGCGGACAGCGGGACCTTTGAGATATGCCAGAATCTCGGCAAGCTGCTGGAATGCAGCCTGAATGTAGACGTTGATCTGGTGCACTTGAAGGAAGAAATCGATCTGGTCAAAGCGTATGTGCATATTCAATCGTTTCGTTACGATCATTCGTTTGCAGCGGAATACGAGATAGGAGAGCTGCTGGAATACGCGCTTGTTCCGAAGCTAAGCCTTCAGCCACTTGTGGAGAATGCGATATATCACGGTCTGGTGCATATGAAAGCAGGCGGTACGATCAAGATTCGCGTCAGCCGACACGGGGAGATGCTGCGCCTTGAGGTGCAAGATAACGGGTTGGGACCGGGTCCAAAAAAACCAGCTGTGGCTCGCAAAAGAAAGGGAATCGGCCTTGACAACTTGAAGGAGCGGCTGACATTGCTATACAAGGGTGAAGCCGAATTTCAGCTGATCTCGTTGGAACAGGGGACGCAGGCCAGAATGGATATTCCGCTGCTCATCTCTTCGCCATACTACAAGGGGGATCACCATGTGGAAGATACTGCTGGTAGAGGATGAACCGTTCGTCCGCCGATCGATTCGCCATGCGATCGATTGGGAGAAGGCCGGGTTTATTATCACGGGGGAAGCGTCGCACGGCTTGGAGGCGCTGGAGGTTATGGCAGAGTTGAAGCCTGATATCGTCATATCGGATATCATCATGCCGTATATGGATGGGATTGAGCTGCTCCAGACAGCGAGGGCACGAGGCAGTGAAGCCTGCTTCATTATGCTGACCTGCGCTAATGAATTCGAGTATGCCCGAATGGCTCTGGAGCATGGGGCGACCAGTTACATCCTTAAGTTGTCGATGGAGGACGAGCAGCTGATGCAGGCTTTGCACAAAGCCAAAGTCCAATTGGCCAAAAAGGATGAGCAGAAGGACCGTTTGCTGCGGGATATCTTTCAGGACCGGCTGCCCATAATCTGGAAAGATATGTTCGACAAGGAAGTGAGCGCTTACGAGCGGGAGATGATCAATGAATTTCATCAGATGAACCAACCATACGGGAAACTGATTATTGTCTCCGCGTTGAACGGCTCCCTGCCTTTTCACTTTGATTCGCTTCACAAGCTTCTATCCATTCGCAGTACGGGTACGGATCGGGTTCAGGCTGTATATTCTTGCATGGGGCATACTTCATTATTTATATGGGGAGACAACCGCGAAGCCCCGTCTTTCCAAAGGCTGAGCTATGGGGATATACCGGTCGCATGTCGCATTGCCTCACTGGAATTGTCGTTCGAGAGCGAATGGTTTCACAATATGAGATGGCTGGATGATATTTATTATGATATAACGCCTATCGCCTTCATGAATCGGGACGAGAGGTGGAAGGAGCGTCTCCCTTCCGTGCCGTGGGATAAAGAGCAGGAAGTGATCCGGTTGTTCGAACGGCTGTCCGTTCATGAATGCTCCGGCAAGCTGACGGAGCTTTGGGCTTATATGAAAGAGGTGCGCATGCCGATGATGCTGGTTAAAGATACGGCAGTACGGCTCGATAAGCTATTTGCGAGAATCAGCCAGAAGCAGGCTGAGGATGCCGGGGAACTGCTTCATTGTATCCGCCATCAAGAGCTTCTGGAAGCGATGATCCGTCGCATGAATGCCTATACGAAAGGCAGGAGCAGACAGATCCTTCCAGAAACCGATCACCCGGAGGTGAATAAGATCATTCGTTTCCTGTTGCTTCATTATGACAGTGACATTTCGCTGCAAGCGATGGCGCAATACGTCAACATGGATGAGAATTATCTCAGTGGGCTGTTCAAGAAGAAGATCGGCGACACTTTCATTAATTATTTACAGCGTATCCGGGTGAATGAAGCCAAGATTTACCTGGAGCAGACCGACTTAAATGTCGCCGAAATCGGCGAGCGCGTTGGCTTCGTCAATCCCAGTTATTTCTTCAAAATATTCAAGCGATGGGCGGGATTCACTCCCAGTGAATACCGGATCGAGCACAAGAAAATCGAGTAGTGAGCAGAAAATCAAGTAGCGGCAATAATTGTCAGATTGCTGCAGTACTTGAAATAGTAGGATAGTTAGTATAAAGATACGCCTCTAATCGGTGGCCCTCTTTTTCGGAAGAGACTCGGTTGGAGGCTTTTCTCTTGCCGTTTGCTGGCAGATTTTCGCAAAAGTTAAAATCGTTGATCAAGGAAAAAAGATTTGATGATTTTTCGCCGGAACCACTTTTGCTATGATTCATGGTAATACGCGGAAAAAAGAAGACGTTCCCCGGTATTGCAATGTAAGCGCTTCAATTATAAACAAGGGAGTGATTCATAAGGTGGTTACAGGACGGTACACAAAGAGAACAAGTCAACTACTGGTCATGACATTGCTGTTATCATGGCTGATCTTCTGGATTCAAACGGGACTTGAAGGGGGTGCTGTCGCTCAAGCAAGTGGTTCGGAGCAGGACTCCTATGAATGGAGCAACGTTCCCATAGGCGGGGGAGGGTATGTCACCGGGCTTGTGGTTCATCCGAAAGAGAAGGATCTTGCCTATATCCGGACGGATGTGGGCGGCATTTATCGATGGGACGAGCCGAACAAGAAATGGAAACAGTTGGTCGGGTTTGCCGACAGGAGTCAAATCAACCTGTATGGCGTTGACAGCATCGCGATCGATCCTTCCGATCCCGATGTGCTGTATGCAGCATTGGGCAAGTATGATTATTGGACGCCGAGCGATATATTCAAATCGAAGGATAGGGGCGAAACCTGGACCCGAACGCACCTGCAGGCCGACGGCAAGGATGTCCCGATGTATGCGAACGGTCCGGCACGAACCGTCGAGAGGATCGCGGTCGATCCCAATGACGGCAACGTTATTTATTTCGGATCGCGCACAAAGGGACTTTATCGCAGCACATCCGCGGCAAACAGCGGCTCTTGGACGAGTGTAGCAAGCTTTCCTGCTGTCAACGATACGTCGAAGAGCGGCATCACCTTCATTGTGTTCGATCCAAGGACGGGAAGCCCGGGATCCAAAAGCCAGACCCTTTATGTAGGAGTCTACAATGGAGGGGTATATAAGAGCGAGGATGGCGGTGCAAGCTGGAGCTTGCTCCCGGGAAGTCCGAGCAAGCCGGTGCGCGCTGTAATCGATCCGAACGGAAAGCTTTATGTCACGCACGGGACCGGACTGGCTAAGCTTGACGGAGAGAATTGGTTGAACATTACCCCGGCTGCGGACGCGGGTCAAATATTCGGAGCGATTACAATCGATCCGGGCAATCCGGATATCGTCATGACAGCAAGAAAGGTGGACGGTCATGGCAATCCCATCTACCGCTCGACGGATGGAGGGGTCCATTGGAACCAAGTCCAGTATACACGTAATATTATGACGCCTTGGATGCCGGACTGGCATTGGTCCTCCGCGACATCTTCTGTCGTGATCGACCCTTTCGATTCCAAGAAGGTATGGTTGACGGATTGGTACTATGCCTGGACTACGGAGGATATTACGGCTTCACCGTCTGTTTGGACCAACTATGCCCAAGGTCTGGAGACGACCGTAAACGTCAGTAACCTGATAAGTCCGGTTTCCGGCCCGGCTGTATTGCACAGCGGGATTGCTGACAACGGGGGCTTCGACCACGTTTCCTTGACGGAGTTTCCCGCGTCCACTTATTTCACCGGTACCGGTGGAATTAACTTACTGACCACGACGGGGATCGATGTTCAGGAGACGAACCCGCAGTTCGTCGTCCGGGTTGGCACCTACGGCTGGAACGGCGATGGAAGAGCGGATCCCGGCAACGGCGGCTATTCCTCTAACGCGGGTCAAAGCTATACGGCATTCGGAAGCTTGCCTTATAAGGGGGCACAGGGAGGCAAAGTGGCGGTATCGGCAACGGACGGCAGCAATATCGTATGGTCGCCGCAAAAGGGCGATGTTTACTATACTATAGACAAAGGGATTACATGGGTGAAAAGTGTCGGT
>JARBUQ010000452.1 GCA_029239545.1 Paenibacillus sp. | reverse complement strand
CGATCCGTCATTTGCGCTTGCCTCTGTCATGACGATCTCGATCTGGGTTTCAATCGGCTTTAACATGATTGTGTATATCGCGGGTCTGCAATCCATCCCGAAGGATCTGTATGAGGCAGCCGATATTGATGGAGCAAGCAAGTGGGTTCAGTTCAAAAGCATCACGTTCCCTATGCTGTCCTCCACGTCCTTCTTCCTGTTGATTACCGGGATTATATCCAGCTTCAAAGTATTCGATCTGATCGCAGTCCTTACCCAAGGCGGACCGGCAGGCTCCACTACTATGATTGTGTGGTACTTATATGAAACAGCGTTCATCAACTTGAAGATCGGATATGCTTCCTCTATGGCGATTGTGCTTTTCCTGGTTATCTTCGTCATTACGATTCTGCAATGGGTCGGCCAGAAGAAATGGGTCAATTATTAAGGCTTGCAGCAGTCCAGACAGCCACTATCAACCACGTTAATGTAAAGGAGTGCTCATTATGCAGCAGGGCATGGATCCCAAGAAAATCATTGTTACGATTCTCATGTTAGTTGGCAGCGTACTGTTCCTGCTCCCTTTCTTCTGGATGTTATCCGCATCCTTCAAGCTGGAAGGGGAAGTATTCACTTATCCGATTCAATGGATTCCGAAGAACTGGAACGGTTATGAGAATTACAAGGAAGTATGGTTCGGGCAATTCCCGTTCTATAAATATTATTGGAACTCGATCAAGGTTACAGTAGCCACTACAGTTATTTCAGCACTGGTCAGCGCTATGGCTGCTTACGGTTTTTCCAAGATCCAGTTCAACGCCAGCAAATACTTATTCATCATCGTGCTTGCAACTTATATGATTCCGTCGCAGGCCATCCTGATTCCACAGTTTATCCTGTATCGCTATATCGGGTTGTTTGATAACCATGTAGGTCTCATCCTGCTGAGCAGCTTCAGCGTATTGGGGACATTTATGCTTCGTCAGTTTTTTATGGGCGTTCATAACGAATATATCGAATCTGCGAAGATCGACGGAGCAGGTCACTGGACCATTTTCACAAGAATTTGCTTTCCGTTAGTTAAACCGGCTATTGCCACTTATGCGATCCTGAGGTTCATCTGGACATGGAATGATTATCAGAACCCCCTCATTTTCTTGCGGACGGATAAGTTATATACGATTCAATTAGCGATGCAGAAGTTTACATCCATTAACGGTTCGTTCTACTCCTTGATTATGACCGCTGCCGTTTCTGCCATCATCCCGCTGTTGATCATATTTGTTATCGGACAAAAGAGCGTGATCGAAGGAATTGCTACGGGAGGTGTAAAAGGATAACAGTAGAATATCGTGTCGTGTCAAAATAGTGTCATAACAAGTCAAGATTAAGGCATCGCATAAACTAACGTGTTGATACAATGAAGATGTTAGAGAAGAAAAATGTTATTCATGAAGACGGCTGGTAAAAAAGAAGGACAAAAAATGCTTTATACTTAGGGAGGGGTTCCTGATATGAACAAAATGAAATGGACTAAAGTTATAAGCGCGGCAGCAGTAGTAAGTATGCTGACCGCTGCTTGCGGCACGGCATCCGACTCGAATAATGCTGCTGGCGGAACGAAGGATCCTGTTACATTGAAGCTGTACACATTCGGAAATGAAGTTAGCTATAACTGGACCGGCACTATACCGGCTTTCGAACAAGCGAATCCAGGCATAAAAGTAGAGGTTGTTGTATTAAGCGAGAAGGGGGATACGCAGGAGTCATTGAAAAAGCTTGACCTGGCTGCTGCTTCCGGCGACGTGATGGACGTTCTTATGTTCAGTGACCCGGCCTCATACGCACAACGGGTATCCCTTGGAATGGCAGAACCTCTGGATAGCTATATTGCCAAGGATGGTTTTAAAGTAACCGAGGAGTATAAGGTAGACACTACTTTGAATGGGAAAGTTTATGCACTTCCCGGTAAATTCAATCCTTGGTATGTTCTGTTGAACAAAAACAAACTCGATGAAGCTGGACTGGCTGTTCCTAAGGATTGGACTTGGGACGAGTTCATGACCTATGCGAAAAAGCTGACCAAGGGCGAGGGCCCGAGCAAAGTGTATGGGACTTACTTCCACGGTCCTCAGAGCGGCGGCTGGATGGAGTTCATGAAGCTTGCCATGGCGAATCAGCCTGATAATACTGAGTTTCTGAAGGAAGACGGCACTTCGAATCTGTCTAATCCGCTGTTCAAGAAAACACTTGAAATGCGTGTGAAGATGGAGAAAGAAGACAAATCCGCCACTCCTTATACCGATATTATTTCGCAGAAGCTCGCTTACCGGGCACAGCTGTTCAACCAGAATACGGCGATGCTCCTGATCGGCAGCTGGATGAACACCGAGATTGGCGGAACCGACCAATTCCCGCTGAACTTCAATGTAGCGGTTGCTCCATATCCTAAGAACTCTGCAAGTGATCCAGCCGGCTTAACTCCGGTTACTACCGATTATGTTTCCGTAGCGGCCAGCTCCAAGCATAAGGAGGAGGCGTACAAATTCGTCCGCTGGTTCACAACAGAAGGTCAAATCGTACAAGGCAAGAACATTCCTTCCTGGAGCAAGGTGAAGGCAGAGGATATGACCAAAATAATCGACACGATTCTCTCCAAAACGAAGAACCCTGAGAAGGTTGATAAAGCATCTTTGAACTCGGTCCTTGCTTTATCCAAGGCTTCCAAGATCATCCCGCCGGCTGCTTATCAATCGGAAGTGTTCAAGGTTGTGAATGAGGAGTATGAGCTGCTCATCCTGGGCAAGCAAGATGTTGATACTACAATCAAGAAAATGAATGAACGCACGCAAAAAATTATCGATACGAATAAGAAGTAATCGGCTCTCTGAGGTGGAATACTGAATAATGCTATACTAGAAGGGTGCAGGAGAAATCCGCATCCTTCTTTTTTAAATTGCAGTGGGAAACGCTTTTTGTGGAGAGTGATCTGGTTTGAAACGCTTTTGGACGTTTTCTTCGTTCCGATCCAAAATTATGCTGGCCTGCGTTCTTTGCATTTTGCTGCCTGTGTCCATTTCGATGATCATTTATAATGCCTTGACCCGTGACGCGGTGAAAGAGCAGGCCATGTCTAATGCGCAGGAATCGCTGCGGCTGGTAGAAGGATATGTCAGTCAATCCCTTAAGCTGATGCTGGATGCAGCGAATTTCGTACAGCTGGATTCCGAGATGAATTTGCTTCTGAAGGAAGCTGCTTCTGCCCCGGCGGTTCCTGTAAGCGATGACTATGAGCAGTTCAACACGCGGATTCGCATATCCAATCGTCTGGACAGTCTTTCCCTGGTCGGCGGTTATAATCTGTATATTTCGATTCTGTTAAATAACAACGAGGCGTTTACTAACTACAGCTCTTATGAATATGATCCCAAGGTTCTTTTCCGAGAGTCGTGGAACCCGCAGTGGGTTCAGCAGACAGGGTATGAATCTTACTGGATTCCAAGCACACCAACCGTTTTTTTGACAGAGAAAAGCCGGAATCCTTATCAAATTTCGGTTGTCCGAACTTTGCGTGCTTATGCAGGTGAAGTTTACGGATACGCGATTGTGACACTGCTAGAGAGTCAGATTAATCAGTTGTTCGGGCAAATGGCAGCTGGTCAAGAGATTATGATTGTAGATGAGCATAATACGATCATTTCCCATGCAGACCGGAGTCGCATCGGGTCGACCTTTGAATATGCACAACCTGCTCAAAACTCGCCAAAATCACAGATTGCAGCCATAGGAGATCAGGATTACCTGGTATCAACGCTCTCTCTGCCCTTTACTGGCTGGGGTCTGGTCTCAGTGAGGCCTTATGCGGAAGCAGCACACAAGATTAATTCTATATTTAGTCGGGTATTTTTATTTCAACTGCTGTTTGTAGCCGTATTCTTGATCCTGCTCTTATATTTGATAGGCAAATTCACCAGTCCTCTTGTACGTTTGGGACAAGTCGTCAAGAAGGTAGAGCTGGGCAATCTGGAGATTCGCTCGAATATTCGCGGCTCTGATGAGGTGGGGCATTTGAGCCGATCCTTCGATCGAATGCTGGATCGCGTCAAAGAAATGATCTATGAAGTTTCAGTCACGGAGTCCCGCAAAAGAGAAGCGGAGATGGCGATGCTCCAGGCGCAGATCAACCCGCATTTTCTATTCAACG
>JARBUQ010000023.1 GCA_029239545.1 Paenibacillus sp. | reverse complement strand
CCAGGGGGACGTGAATATTCCTGCGAACCCATCCAATGGGTTGAAATCCTTAAAGGCGATCAACAAGCCGGACATGGGTAAATAGTGGAAGAGGGCGTAATACAACAAACCTGGCAGCACCATAATATACATGGCTTTGTAGGACAACACCTTTTTCCATCGCTTGGCTACAATCATGGGGTAACTTTCCTTTCCGCTTGGATGGAGGAGGAACCGATGCCCGTCATTAAGGCTTCGCAGCACCGATTCCCGCGTCTCAGTCGATTACAATCCTTTGCTTTTGTAAAATTTGTTTTTCTCGGTGATCATGTCATTCATGCCGATCTTCTTCCACGTTTCGATGAAGCTGTCCCAGCTGTCGACGGAATCTTCGCCCATCACGACACGAATGAATTTCTCCTTCTTCGCCTTGTCCATATCGGAGCCGAACTTCTTGCGCGATTCCAAAGTCGACTCATTCAAGAACAATTTGTTGTCTAGGAAAGGATAGCTCTTCAGTGAAGCGGAAATGTCGCCATATTTGTAATAGAGCTCTGTCCGCGGGTCCTGCGCGACTTCCGTTGTTGTACTATTCAAGGGCAGATCGATATACTGCAACGCAGTAGTCGCATACTCTTCTTCCGGGTTGGCCGGGGTTTTCAGCTTGACGATCAGTTTGTCCTTATCAACGATATCGTAGTTGATACCAGGCAGGCCTCTTCTGACAATGCTGTACTCCGTCTTGCTTGAGATGGACCAATCCAGGAAACGAATCATTCCTTCCGGATTCGGAGCCTTGGCATTTATTACAAACGCGCCAGATGGTTGAGTCAGAGTAGGAACGCCGAGATCGTATTCACCCGAGAGCACGACCGCGGAGAAATCCATATCCGGGTAGGTTGCTTTGGTTTTGCTGAAATCGGCGAAGAAGGCGTTGGAGAACCAAGTGGCGGTCGAGCCAATCATGTTGCGTACACCGAATTGATTCAGGTTGCGGTTGACGAACGTTTCCGGGTGAATCAGCTCCTGCTTATGCCAGCTCTGCAGGGTTGTCAAATATTTCTTGTAATTCGGGTGCATCTCAGGCGGCAAATAAGTACCATCACTGCTCTTCCACCAAGATACACCGTCCGGCAGAAACGCACCGAGCAGAGCATAATCGGTTTGCTCATAATCGATGAAGAGCGGATACAGCTTTCCTTGCTGCCCCGTCAGCTTCGCACCATTGTTTCTGAAGGCGATCAGCACCTCTTCATATTCCTTGATCGTTTTCGGGGTTTTCAAATCCAATGTTTTCAACCAATCCGTACGGATCATCGGTGCATATCGGCGCAGCTCGGAAGCGCTCGGAATGCCATATATTTTACCGTCCGCACCCTTTACCCAGTCCCACAAGTCCTGTGAAATGTTTTTCTTCAGGTTGGGCCCGAATTTCTCGATATAATCATCCAGCGGCAAAATTGATTTTTTGAAAATCATGTCAGTAACCGTGGCCAATGGCGCTTTCACACCATCCACCTTCTCGCCGGAGGCTTGCATTAAATTGAAGGTTTCCATATCTTGATTGCCGAACACCAGCTTCACTTCCACGCCGGACTTCTCTTTGGCGTAGTCGATTACCTTCTGGTTGCCGGGCTTCTGTTGTGCAGCGGCTCGGACTACAATGACGGGCCCGTATTCTTTCTTAGCTGGAGCCGTTTCTTTGGCAGCCGCAGATGCAGCAGGCGAAGAGGATGCTTGCGGTGTGGACGACTTGCCCGAGCAAGCCGTTATCATAACCATTGCCATGATCACAATGAACGCTGCAACCCCCGTTTTGCGTTTTTTTCCTTTTCTTGTTTTTTCCATCTTCACTCGCCCTTCCCCTCGTTTATTTGACGAATTTTCTTGCCGGACAGCAGAGATATAAGTATCCCTTCTTCATCATAGGGATGGAAATCGTTATTTGAAAATAAAACAAATCAACGATTAGTAACATCTTTTCTCCTTGGTGCTCGATCTGCCATGTTCCTTCTTAATCCGTTAGTATTTTGCCGGGCACCGAATTGAATTCGCCGCTTCCGGGGACGAACGGGTACTTGTTCTTGATCTTGTCCGACAGCACGATACCGAGTCCGGGCAGCTCAGGAGGCAGCACCTCCCCGTTCACCATGCGGAAGGAATCGCGTACAATCTCGCTATGCAGTCCCGCATAATCGGGAGGGATTTCCAGAATCAGCGTGTTGCCGCAGGCAAAGCCGCAGTGGATGTTCTGCATTAAACAACCGCCAGCCCCCCAGGCATGCGTGGCTATTTGCTTTCCGTTTGCTTCGAGCATCGCTGCAACCTTGATGAATTCGCCAAGCCCTCCTGTGAAGGCGGCATCCGGTTGTCCGACGTCGAAGCAGCTCAGGTCTGTGAACATCTTCCATTCGCCACTTCCGGTTAAACATTCACCGCCTGCGATGGGAATCGTGGTTCTGCGGCATAATTCGGCATAACCTTCCGCATCCGTATAATGCAGCGGTTCTTCGAAGAACAGCAGATCATAAGGTTCGAGAGCTTTCATGACCGCTGTAGCCGTATCCAGATCCCATGTATTAGTCGGGCTGTTGCCCATATGCCCGTCAATCATAATATGAATGTCTTTACCGACATGGGAGCGAATGAATGCCAGCTTGGCCGCTTCGAATTCTGCGATTGCCATTTTGGATTGCGGCATGTACCAGCCCTCCCCTGCCACGTCCAGGCTTCCGGCACCCAGCTTCACACCTTTAAAGCCAAGCGATAAGTAATGGTCCAGCTTGGCTGCGAGCTTCCCTAATGGGTAATTGCTCGGACCTCCCGTAGCATAAGCGGGGAGCCGGTCGTACTTTCTTCCGCCCAGCAATTCATAAACCGGCAGACCGCTCATTTTGCCCTTCAAATCCCATAACGCCGCTTCAATGCCATTGAGCACAGAGATGCCCATACCTACCCGGCACCAGAAATTACCGGCATGATACATGCGCCGCCACAGCTCGCTTATATTGTCAACGGATTGACCAAGCAGGATCGGTTTGAAGAAATCGACAATCCCCGGCACGCTCTCCGGAATAAAGTAGCCGATATACGTCTCGCCTATGCCGACCAGCTCCGTATCGGTGATGATTTCGATGAATGCAGCGCTTCGCCGTTTGCGGGCTTCGCTCAAGAAAGGGTCGTTCGTGCACGGGCCAGTGAGCAATACGGTGCGGACATCTATAATCTTCATGGTATTCTCCTCAGCATAATCAATTATTTTCTTGCCTTGTTACCACAATCCCTCACAGCGCCCACGCCAGAAGGTGGCCAAATAAGTGGCGGGCATTTCGCTGCTCAGGACGTTGTCCATATGGCTCAGCTGCGGAATAAGCTGCTTGCCGTCCGGATCGTACATCCAGCGTATCCGAATATCGTCGACCTTATCCATGATCGTCAGCGCCAGCTGTTTGGCCTCTTCCGCTATGGAAGGGGCGTGGAGAGCGGCGATTAAGGATACGGCCATGAAACGGCTCAGCGGCTCCATCCATCTCACTTGCGATGTATAGGAGAAAAACGGCTTGCCCAGCGGCCGCTCCGCTTCAGACAGCCTGTTCGTCACAGGGGCAGGCCTCCATTCTCCGGTGTGCGCGTTGTAGATAAAGTAGTAGTAAGGAAGTAGATCGTCACCGATTCCGAGACTCCATACAGACCACCACTTCACGAGCGTCGGCTCCAGCTTGCCGTCCATCCAGTCAGCTTGCAGAAGAGCGATGATTTCGGCGGCAATGGCGACAAATTTGCCGTGAATCGTCGACTCCCAACAGAGATACTCACCGTCGCTAAGCTGGCCCTCCAGCATTTTGTTGAAGGTGCGGATCGTTTCTTCGCGGTTCGGAATCGGCTGATTGTTCAGCACCCGGTTCTTCCAGGCGTCCTGGTTGTTTTCCTCATGCCACCGCGCTCGATCCATCAATGATCGGGCTTCCCGCAGATGGAGCGGGTCGCCGCTATAATGGAAGGCCAGCAAGTTGAGCATCAGCACGACTGAATTGAAGGCAAGCCGGTCTTCTTTGTAGTTGCGGCTTGAGGTGAAATAAATAATCCGATAATCGATTTGCCGCCAATAATCAGCGAACGCGATCAGCATCGTTTCGATCTGGCGACGCTCTGCTTCCCGTGCTATGCCGTGGTACAGAAACAACCCCCATGCCGCATCGAGGTATTGGTCACCGCTCGTCTGCTCGGAAAGTCGGAAGCCGTAGGGCTTGCCCATCCAACCCGGCTTGCCTGCACGTTCGCCGAGCTCATAGATCAATCGCAGCGAGCGGAATGCTTTAGCAGCCTGAACTAACGCCGCCTCATCCTTCGTGGCTTTGTATCGGTATACCTGCGAAGCCAGATAGATGCCTGAAGTGGTGATGGAATTTTCGTTGTTCAGCAGCTCCCACTGTCCGTTAAGCGGGTAACGCCAAGCGGCGAAGCTCTCCGACTCGGAGTGGACAAAATCTTGCGGCTCGAATGGCCTTATTCGTTCCCCATCAATTTTCAACAGTGAATACATGATGCCCGAATCGTCATGAATGACAGATTCGTAGAGAGCTTGAATTTGATTTGCTTTCTCTTCCAGCGGTGCGTTCCGCAGCTGCTTCAATGCTTCCATGTCGATTGTCCTCCCCCTTCCCATGCGTGTCGCGTCACCATAATCGTTCCATTCGTCCGCGCCAGAAAGCAGCCAAATAAGTTGCAGGCATTTCACTGCTCAGCACGTTGTTCATATAGTCGAGCTCGGGAATGATTTGGCTGCCGTCCGGATCATAGAACCAGCGGATGCGAATGTCGTCGACACTGCCCATGATTCGCAAGGCAAGCTGATGTGCCTCGTCTGCAATCGGCTTGGCATATTTGGCTGCGAGCACGGACGTGTACATAAAGCGGCAAAGCGGCTCCATCCATCGCGCTTGCGAGGAGTAGGAGATAAAGGGATGGCCAAGCGGCCACTCCTCGCGGGGAAGCCGCGGTGTCCGCGGGGCGGGACGCCACTCGTCGCGGATCGTATCGACGAGAAAATAATAATAGGGCAGCAAATCATCCTCTATGCCGTAATGCCAGGTGGACCACCATTTGATGAGGGCGGGCGTCAGCTTATCCCCGATGAGACCTGCATTCGTCTGGTGAATGATCTCGGCTGCTACAGCAACAAACTTGCTGTGAATGGTCGATTCCCAGCACAAGTGCTCGCCAGGAGATAAATGCCCTTTGACCAGTTTGTTGAATTTCCAATCCCCTTCCCGCTCTTCCGCATGCGCTCTGCGAAACTTGTCCATGTTGTTTTCCTCATGCCACTTCGCCCGATTGAGGAAAAATTCCGCTTCCTGCAGATGAACCGGATTGCCTGAGAAGGAGTACGCGACCGAATTGATGGCGAGAAAGATGGCGTTGTAAGCGTACTGTTCGAGCTTGTTGTCCCAAAAAGAAGTGATGTAAATAATCTTATAGTCGATACTTCGCCAATAGTCGGCAAAGCCAATGATCATTTGTTCAATTCTGCTCTTATGCGGGGCCGGAGCAATGCGATGGTATGCGAACAAGCCCCAGAGCGCATCGAGGTATTGGTCTCCGCTCGTTTGGTCGGATAGTCGGAAGCCGTAAGGCTTGCCCATCCAGCCTGGGCGTCCGTCCCGTTCGCCGAACGTGTAGATCAGATCGAGCGAACCGAACGCCTTGGCTGCTTCCAAGAGCGCCGCTTCATCGCCTGTCGCTTGATAGCGGTATGCCTGCGATGCCAAATAAATACCCGATGTGGTGATCGAATTCTCGTTGTTCAGCACTTCCCAATGCCCGTTCGGTTTGATCCGCCACTGGCTGAAGTCGAAGCTGTCCTTGCCGGCGAAATCTTCGGGTGCAAACGGCCGGATCCGATCACCGTCGATTTTCATCAATGAATACATAATGCCCGATTCGTGATGGATGACTTTTTCGTAAAATTGTTGAATTTGTCCAGCTTTTGCTTCCAGACTGGTTGCGCTGCGCAGTTCCTGAAGAGCCTTCATTGTTTTGTTCCTCCTAATCGCGCATAATACCAAATCAATCAAAACTACAAACTCCGCTTACAGTAGATGGATGGCAATTAGAGGCCATTTAACTGGGCAGGCGACAACTCATTGAGCAGCGGCTGCCCGGAGCAATCCCTCATGGCGTTCTCGAGGAACAGATCCCATACCCGTTGCAAATAATAGGGACTGAGTGAAGATCCGGAAATGTGCGGTGTCATAATTACGTTCGGAAAGCGCCATAACGGATGGTCGGCCGGCATCGGGTAATAGTAGTGGGTATCCAGCGCAGCCCCGGCAATCCAACCTTCCCGCAATGCCCGCAGTAGAGCTTCTTCCTGCACCAGCGGACCTCTCGCAGGGTTGAGCAGGAAAGCGGTGGAGGGAAGCATATGCAGCTCCCGCTCGCCAATCATCCCTTTCGTCACATTCGTGATGGGAAGCGCCAATATCAGAAAGTCCAGAGCGCTAAGGAACGACTCCTCCTGCCCGCTAACAAACACCTGGTCCGGCAGCACTCCCTGCGGATCTCCGGTATTCGGCTGCACATACTGGGCGTTTCGCTGCTTTACCGATTCCCGCACCATGACGTGAACATGAATGCCCATCGCTTTCAGCAGACGTGCCGTTTCCCGACCGATGCCGCCATATCCCCAGATTCCTGCCGTCGAGCCGCGGATTTCCCGCTGAAATCGCGCGGAGCGATCCCATACGCCGGTTTCCTGATGACGGATCAAACCGCGAACGTCGCGGGCGAGGTTGATCATCATCGCAACATTCCATTCAGCGATCGCCGTGTCGAATACGCCGAGTGCATTACTGGCCGCTACCCCGCGGGCCGGCAGTCCCAAGCTCGCAAGCTGAGCGTACCCGGACGAGCCGAGCTGGACCCATTCGAGCGCGTCCATATCGCTGATATTTAAGGGCGGCAGCTCGCAGAACAGGATATGCGTCTTGCGGACCAGCTCCGGTGGCAGCGTGTAAGGTCCTGAAGGCTCAGGGATAACCTCCATCTGAACATTCGGCAATTCGCTAATCTTCTGCAGGCGTTGCTCGTCAATTTTCATCGCGACCACAATATTTTTCATGTCTGGACTACCTCCATCCAACTTTGATCAGACACAGTCATCTGCGAGTTATGTGTTCTCTTGATAGGCAATTTGCATGCTTTCCAGTGAGCTATTCGCCAGAACCGGGCTTCACAGCGTTTGCCCGAGCAGGAACTCGGCGCCCTTCCTGTACCATTTGTCATCAAGCTGATGACCTTCGTCCTCGCTGATATACAACGTTACCTCCGCTTCCTCATGGCCAGCCAACCGATTCTGCTCGTGCAATTGCGCGTAAAAACCAGCGCAGCTCGCCGTGGAAACCCTCGCATCGGCATAACCGATCGTCATGAATACAGATCTGCCCAGAAGTTGCGGAATCATGCGCGATAACGTCAGCTCTGCGACGTCGTCACGTGTTTGAATCGATGCGAATTCCTTGAGGAAACGCCAATCCGTGACGGGCGCCATTGCGGCAATCCGTGAAATGCGCTGATCTGCTGCCGTCAGCCGCAAGGCGAAATATGCACCCCGCGATGTTCCACAGGCAAGCACATTGTTTTGACAGTCCGAGGCATGACCTTGCAAGGCGTGTGACAGCACATCCTGTGCGACTTCCGTGAATGCGGTGAACGGATCGTCCCCTGCCTCAACCATACCGGCAATGCCTGTGATGCCTTCGCCGCATGAGTTTGTCCAATCGCCGTGGCAGGGAAGATCGAGACTGAGCGCATAATGTCCCTGTGCCAGCAAATGCTCGGAAATGAGCGAGAAGGGCTGCTCTTGCAGCGTTCTCTCGCGCCCCATCGCCACATTGAGCAGCAGCAGCGGACCTTTACGGTGCGGGAGCTGGGGGATACCGAGCAGGTATGTGATGCGGCCAATCTTGGTCTCGATCGTTTCACGGACAAATGTAAAGTTACCTGATCGTTTATCCACTTGATTCATCACCTCTTCCCATAATGCTGCTTAAGATCGACTGCTTCGTGCGTTTAGAAAACGTTTGCATCATGCAACAATTAGTTACCTTTTGCCTTCCTGTATGCGCCCCCTCTTACTCTCGTATGGATTCTGTTTCAAATCCAATAATAGGGTCAAACGAATAGGCTGCAAATAAAACAAATCAACGATTTCTAACATCATCGGGCTAAACAAGCCAAAACATGAAGCCGCATAGCTATTTCCCCCGTTCTGGCAGCGATTCTTAACCGAATTTGGGCATTTTTTGGACCCGTAATAACGGAACGTGCCGTGCGTCCGCCAAAATGAGGATTTGCCCTGTTTGAGCTCCGATAGCGGTTCTCCTGTCCGCCAAACGATTCCACTGAGCCCTCTCTCTATCCACCTTACGTTTCACCTGGCTATCGACTACTTCCTGTACGCTCCCAAAACACTGCTTACCCCGTTTACACAAGCTTCACTGGAATGAGATCATCCATCCTCTTGGCCTCTGAACGGTGTGTAAGTTCATATAAAACAAACGACATTTGTGCGATTAGCATCAAATGCCGGGTTTTGATTATCATCATGCGGACTTGCAAATACGTTTGGTTGTATATTTCTGGAGGCGCAAACTGCTCAGTTAGCACGTCTTCTTGCGGGGGCAGAATGCGGTTCCTAAAGTGTTCCTTCTCCCGTTCTTCCCCAACGCGCGCAGCTCCCAGCACGTGGTTGTGGCGCTGCATGTCGGCAGTTCGAAAAGCCATACAGTTTCATGACCTGTTATACAGTAAGAGTAAACGGCCGTTGTCCATTATTGATTTACGGGCAAGGTCATCAGTCCGGATGCGCGTTCTGCTGTCCCTGGCACAAAGGGAAATGCTTGAGCCATCTCCGGTTCAAAATGAATACCGAGTCCCGGAAGCGTAGGCGGTAAAATGGTACCGTGCTCCAAGCGCGGCCGCTCGGGCAGTGTTGCCTGCTGCAAATCTGTCAGCAGCTCTCCCATTTCCAGCAGCGGTACATTGGAGAAGGCAAACGCCATATGCACATTGGTCAAAATACCCGGACCGCCGCACCAAGAGTGCGGGACAACTGACAAGCCGCTGTCTTCTGCAAGCTTCGCCACCTCGCTAAAGCGGCCAATGCCTCCCACGAAGTTGACATCCGGCTGTACGATGCTTAGAGCACCGAGTGCAATGAAAGACGCGAATTCGCGGGCCGTAGCCAGGCTTTCACCGCCTGCGATAGCAACGCTCGTGCGCTCCCTCAGCCAGGCGTACCCTTCCGGATCGAGATAGCTGAGCGGTTCTTCGAAGAACTGCACGTTGTAGCGCTCAAGCAGCTTGGCAATCGCAAGCGCTTCTTCGCGGCCAATCGGATCAGGGATCCCCCCCATATGGCCGTCCACCAGAATGGCGAAGTCTGTGCCAGCATAATGGCGTATGGCCGCAAGCACCGCGTCCATTCGATCAAGCAGCATCTTCCCTGCCGGCGTATTAAGCGATCCATCCTTCTCACGAAACGCCAGCCCTATCTTGACGGCCTTAAAACCAGCCAACCGCAAACGTCTGACGACACCTCCTATTTCGTCTGGCTGCGGCGACGGTCCCATGCTGGCGTAGATCGGTATGGAAGCTGCGGCCGTCTTCTGGATAAGCATGTAAACCGGCTTGTTTGCCGCCTTTCCGGCGATGTCCCAGAGCGCGTTTTCAATCGCTCCCATTATACTTACGGCCGCACCTGATCTGCCCCACCAGACGCTGGAGTCGAACATCAGCTTCCTGATACTCGCGATGGAAGAAGGATCACGGCCTATCAGCAGCGGCTCGTAATAACGGGTCAGCGCCACGGCGACCTCGCCGCAGAACAGGCCCATAAGCGACTCGCCATGGCCCATAAGCCCTTCGTCGGTTTCGATGCGTACGATAGCCGAACCGGCTTCGTAACCAGCTGCGGTTCGGGCTCCACACAAATAACAGGTAACACTAGTGATTTTCATTTTAGTCCCCTTTCGACAACTTGATGCATGTGGTGATATTCAGGTGGTAAATCGGATTAATCGGCCCTATTTCTTCTCGATTGCAAGTCGTTAGAGATCGATAGATGATCGCAATCCCCAGTGTTATGGTTTCATAAATTTGTTCCGATCAAGCTCGTTAATCAGCTTCTCGCCTCGCTGATAACGCTCCAAGTTGCGCAGGAGCAGGTCCTGCTGCAAGTGGGCGCTGTCAGGCATGACGCCGGACATGTGGGGCGTTGCGGTTACGCCCGGATGTGTCCACAGCGGCGAATCAGCCCGCAGCGGCTCCACGTCGAATACGTCGAGATACGCATGGGCGAAAACGCCGGCGTCGAGCGCCTCCAGCATGCCCACGGTGTCCACAACCCTGCCTCGGGAAACGTTGATCAGCACCGCATCCGGCTTCATTCTGTCAAACGCTTCCCTGTTCATCAGATGGACAGTTGCCCCTGTGAGCGGTACGGCCAGTATGACCACGTCAGCCTCGGGCAGCACTGAATGAAGCTCAGCCGCCGTCACGATACGCTTCGGCAGCAAGCCCTCCGGGTCGCCAATATCGGGATATGGCATATAACCGTGATACGTCTGCCTTGCGGCAACGGACTGTACGGCGGTGACCGACATGCCGAACGCGGTCAACAGCCGCGCCGTTTCCCGGCCCACACCGCCGTAGCCGATGATCAGCGCGTGCCCGCCACGCAGCGAAGGCCTCGACTCGGCGAGCCGGTTTGGCCATCGCCTTTCCTGAGCATGAGCCGCCAGGGCATCGAACCGTTTGCGGTGTCGCAGCAGCTGTGCGACGACGAATTCGGCCATATGGACAGAGCCGATGCCGGCAGCATTGGACAATCGAAGCTCACGTTCCATGAGCGGATGGCTGATTAACTGTTCGGTTCCGGCCGACATCAGGTGCAGCCATTTCAATCCGCTGCAGGCTGAGATGTTCGTCGGCATAACATCCGTCACCAGAACGTCGGTATCAGGCGTGAGCGCCTCGTTAATCGACTGCGTATCGGCTCCGCAAAAGCTCCATTCAATATTTCCGGGAATACGTGTCCATTGTTTTTTTACATTCAGTGTTACGACAATTTTCATAGAGGAAGCCTTCACCTTTCTGCAGCGCGAGAGCTGCCTTTACCCTCGTATGGGCTCGGTCTTTCCATCCAATCATAGGATCAAACCTAATGGCTGCAAATAAAACAAATCAATGATTCCTAACAAAAAAAACCAGCATCTGTGCGATCTGCACCAAATGCCGGGCTTTGACTTGTCATTCTGCGGTTTTGCGGATGCGTTTGGAAAATTCAGGACGCGCGAACAGCTCAGTCGGCACGTCTCCTTGCGGGTTATGGTTGAATGTGTCAACACCGCGAACCATGTAGCTCAAGAAAGTAGGATTGCGTTCAAGGTCGCAGCGAACTTCGGTAGCCGAATAACGAAGGATATATCCTACTCTCCAGCGATCCGAGACATTGCCGGATGAGCCATGAACAATCGCGTCGTCATGCAGGGAGAAGCCTCCTGCAGGAATGTTAAGCGTCACGGCATCTGCCGTACTGAAATGCCCCGTCTCCAGCTCGAATGACAATACTGATTCTTCACCGGCAATTCGATGCTTAATAATCCCAGCCTTATGCGAGCGCGGGATAACCTGCATCGCACCATTCGCTTCATCCACGTCCCACAGCGCAATCCAGACCGTTACCGTATTATGCGGCGCAAGCGGCCAATAGTAGGCATCCTGATGCCACGGGACTGTTTTAGTCGAATGGGGAGGCTTCACGATAAACTCGCTTCCCCATAAATAGAAATCAGGTCCCAGCAGGCTCTCCACGTAATCCAGCAGCTCAGGCTCATTCGCCACATCATAGAGCCATCGACTCGTTCGGTGCCATTGTACGATATCCGTCGGGGATTCATCATCGTGAAGCATCGAAGTAATCTTTTCATATCCTTGCTGCAAAAGTGCCAGTTTCTCTCCTGTAAACACTGGAGGGAGGCCTGCCAAGTATCCATTCTCCCTGTAAGTCTGAATTTGATTCTCTGACAATTTCATATTCCTCAATCCTCCTATTAATTAGCTGCTGCTGCCCAGCGAACTGGATTCACAATATGCTCCGGAAGGTTCGCCAGCTTCGCAATAATTGCAGCTCTCCCAGTCTCGCTAATCGCTGGACCATGAAACAACTCAAGGTTATCGCGAACCTGTTCCGGCGTCTCCGCCCCGAACACAATGCTGTGGATCTGCGGAAGATCGCGGATGAACGATACCGCCAGCTGCGCGACTGACAAGCCTTCTTGTGCTGCGATAGCACGCATTGTACGCAAAGGTTCCGCTGCATCACGAAGGTGCGCAGGCAGGTCTTGTTCTTCCATGAAAAGCAGACCTTGCAGGAAAATACTGCGCGCGAACACGATTTTACCCGACTCGTCCAACGACTTTAATCCACCGTAAGCGAGCAGTCTGGTATCCAATATATTGATCGGGATTTGTACAGCCTCATAGACATCGTCTTTCACCGTCAACCACATATCGTCAAACTCAGCCTGCGTATGCACACTGAACGACACGCCCATCCGGTCCATAAGTCCGTCCTTGATCAATCGCTTGGCAACCTGTGTTATCGTCTGCCCATGTACCGCCAAGATTTGTGGATTATGCACCATCATTACAGGCAGCTTGGACAGCTGCAAATTGCTGAGTGACAACTCCAGGTTCTGGACCATCGACCGCTCGACTTCGAGGGGGGTTGATGATGCGTCTGCCTTTATATGCATTTTGGTCACGATGAGCGGCCGTTCGCGATGCTCAAAAAAACGACCCAGAACCTGTTCGGAGCTCCCATACACGTTGGCTGTGTCAAAGCAGTTGATGCCGCCAGCCAGCGCCGTTTCCAGAATGGCGCTGCTGGTCGTATCGTCGGGCTTGCCGCTCTTATTGGCAATGCCATACGGAATCCCGAGCTGAACGGTGCCCAGCGTCAGCTTGGACAAAGTCAAACCTCTTACGGTCACTTCTAACACTGAGTTTGCCTCCTTGTACCTTATACCTGAGAATAATTGCTCCGTTTCAATCCATCATAGAAGCTAACTAGCCTACTGCAAATAAAACAAATCAATGATTTCTAACATCTTGCCCTGGAGCTAAGTCGCATCTATTAAATTAGTGCTCCTTCTTCAATCGTGCTTCCTTCTGCGGCATTGTTATTTCGCCGTATAGCCCCCGTCGACCGGAATGTTCGTCCCCGTCACATAGACGGATGCGTCGGAAGCCAAGAAGACGATCGCTCCCATCAGATCGGACTGATTGGCCATTCGGTTCAGGAACGTTCTGGCACTGTATCGCCGCGTGAATTCCTCAGGAGTCTTCTCTGTCCAGAATCCGCCCGGGCTGATGCAGTTGCAGCGCACGCCCTTCGAGCCGTAATAGCTCGCGGCGAAACGGGTGAAGTTGATCATCCCGCCCTTATGAAAAAAGTAATCCGGCACGAAGCCGTGGAAACTAAGCCCTTCATACAGCGAGGCGTCCGGACCGATCATGCCTTGAATGGAGCCGATATTAACGATCGAACCGCTCCCCTGCTTCGCCATTACATCACCGAAAGCGCGGGTCACAAGGAAGATTCCGGTTGCATTCGCGGACATGCTCTTCGCGAACGTCTCGGCTGAATCGTCCCAGCCCGACATCGTCCGCGCGACTGCATTGTTGATCAGAATGTCGAAGCGTCCTTCAGCAGCCATAATTTCATCGCGCAGCGCCAATATCGACGCTTCGTCCTCTTGGTCCATGTACAGTGCGCGAATATCGCAGCCTTCTGTGCGAAACTCGTCCTCAATTGTCCGCAGTTGATCCTTTTGCCTGCTTGATATATATGTACGAGCGCCCGCTTCGTGCAGCGCCATCGTAATTTGCCTGCCGTACTTGCCAGCGCCACCCGTCACTAACGCTACTTTGCCTGCCAGAGAGAAGCTTTCCAGAATACTCATCCTCGTCTATCTCCCTCCATAGATGCCGCCAGGCTGAGTCAGCTTCAGCTTCGAGATATCGCTGACAAGCTGCCGGAAATATTGACTCAGTCCCAGAACATCTGCCCCGACGTTAATGAAGTTGTAACCGAGACCGACAAGCTCATCCCAGTTGCCGACACCGCCGACCGTTCCGGCGAACTTGCCTTTGGCGGCCGCCACCTTGGCAATGCGCGCGCGAGTTTCAAGCACCTTCGGATGATCGAACTGTCCCGGCGCCCCGATCCCTTGGCTGAAATCGCCGGGTCCGAAGAAGATCATATCAAGGCCAGGAAGCCCAATGATGTCCTCCAGCTCGTCAAGCGGCTCCGGGTCCTCTATTTGCAGAATATTGAACCGCTGGTTGTTAGCCTGCTGCAAATACTCGAGAAAATCAATATTGCAAAACGCTCCATCAGCGTTGCCCCCATCTACAGGACGGCGGCCAAGCGGGTGGAACTTCGTGTTGTGCACGATCGATCGGGCATCGGCCAAGCTCATGACATGTGGCACCATAATACCTGTGGCATCCATCTCCAGCGGTCTGACCAAATCGCTGTAACTGCCTCGCGCCACCCGAACGACGATATCGACATTGTAGGCTTTGGCCGCCAATACCTGCTTTTCGATAGCCGACCAATCGTTCGGTACGTGCTCCATGTCCGTCCATATACAGTCGAAACCGGACATCCCTGCGATCTCAGCTACCCGAGAATCCCCCAAATTCAGTTTGGTGCATAACGCTACTCCGCCTGCACGCATTTTCTCCAGCACACGGCTGGGCTTCATGGCAATTTGGTTAGGCTGACTCATCTCTAATCTCCTCCTTGATTGTTAGATCTTTGTAGGTTCATCTATATTTAAATCTCTTGAATTTCTTCCAGCAGCACTTCCCGGCCGCCTTCATCACGGCTGCGAATGCCTGCGATAACCATCTTCATCAGCTCAACTGTCTCCAGGAATGGAAATGGCCGCTCGCCTGTTCGCAAATAATTAATGAATGCCTGAAGCTGCGCCTTGAAGGAATAAAACGAGTCCTTCATCGACACCATAGCGTGATCCTGTGTTCCACATAGCTGGAGTGCTCCGAACGAGCCATACATATCGCTCACCGCCGCTACAACTACATCCGCCCCGCAGGCATGCTTGAAATGAACGATGTTGCGGTCTTGGCTGCCCGTATTCCTCGCCGATTGGAAACCGGGACCGAGAATCGGATATATCCCTTCAAGAGCATGGATACCGTAGCGCTCCCAGCTCTTGGGTGTCGTAATCGTGGCAAAACGGATTTGCCCCAAATTATTCGTTGACAAATGAAACGGCATATACTCCTTGCAATAGCGCATCGAGCTTGAAGACAGAATTGGCTTGCCTTCAGCGACCCAACGTATGAACGTCCGCAGATCTGCTTCGTTGTCCACAAGCGGCTTGTCGACGAATACGGGCAAGCCCGCCTCAATGAAAGGGCGGCAGCGTTCGACATGCTCATGACCTTTGTCTGTTGCTATGATCACCGCATCAACCTGCCCGATCACATCCTCTGGCCTCTCCACAATATGGGGGACTCGAGAAGCACGGGCAACATGCTCGGCATCCTGTGGATTGTCCGTCCATATATGGGTAACGCGAGCGCCTTTGATTTGCAGTGTGGCCTTCGGCTCCTTGTTCAAATAAGCCGGGATGCCCGCATAGGGGCAAGCAGCCATTTGTTCCTCATCGTACCCGTTGAACATTGCGCTCCATGAATACGGGTGGCCGTTGCCTTCCACCATGCCAAGCATTGCAAGTCGGATCGGATCTGTACCGTGCAAAGGAAACGTCTGTCGTTGGCCAAGCGCATTCATGACGTTGTTGTCGTTCATTCCAAGCCTCTCCCTTCGTACAATACTCCTTACAAATGCTCCGTGCTGCCGAGTCTTCTCGACAATTGAGCGGCACTGCTTTTAACGGCAAGTCCAAACTCCTGAAGCTTCGTTTCGTCCAACCCGAATCCGCTGACACTGATTGCAGCTACAACTTCGCCATGCTTGTTCCTGACTGGGGCGGACACGCACTGTACTCCAATTGTCGACTCCTCCCGATCAATGGCGAGTCCCCTTTGCCGAACAAGCTCCAGCTCCTGGAGGAATTGTTCCAAGGAGTTGATCGTGTGGGCAGTCAGCTTCTCAAAGGCGCATGATTTCAACTTTTCACGGACGCGTTCCTCGGGCAGCCATGCGGTTAAGCTTTTGCCTAAGGCTGTATGGTAGATCGGCCTCCGCTGGCCTACCGCCCCGAACAAATATTGCCTGTGATCCGGTTCTACATTGACAAGGTAAAGCACACTGCTCTGGTCCAGGATGGCCAAATGCGCCAAACAGCCCGTATGCTGCACCAAATCCCCCAGCACCTTCTTGCCTTCAACCGTTAAGTCAGTTGAATTCGTATACACCGTGCCTAGCTCGAAAGCTGTAGGTCCAATCATGTATCGATCGGAATCCTTCAATTGTTCCACGAATCCATGATCCTTGAGCGTGAGCAAAAAGCGATGTACTGCGCTCTTGTTCAGGCCCAGCATCCGCGCCAATTCGCTTACACCCAAAGCGCGTCGCTCCGCAATGAAACATTTCAATATGTTCATTGTCCGGTCAACCGACTGAATTCGGTAGTAGGGGATGTCATTCTCGTCTCCTTCTTGATGCTCAGTCATGAACTCCACTCCTTTTCCTAATCATAATAACACCTATAAACAAAACGTTCCACTATATAATACTACGTCACATATTATGTGACGAATAGAAGATTTTCTGTCTTTTAAGGTCTGTGGAATTCCACGGTAAGCTCGACCCAAACGACCGTTTGCGGAGCATCGGGACCCAATTCTATGACATTGTACCCGGCACACACGGTATTCTGCGGGACGCGGTAGCGATGTACAAGCCCATCCCGGACGCGGCATCTCCAAATCCGTAACTCCTTCGTACACGCAAGGCTGCCCGTTCACAAGAACACGGCCAAGACCATAAAGGAGTAATAACGAGCATATCGATCAATCCTTGGCGCGCCCACTCTACGGCATCCATACCAAGCCCGCGCGCCGTCTGCGGACGGGACGGGTGGAATGCCCAGATGGAAACACCATTCATTGCTGCTCATTTTTATTCAACTAGGAAAATATTCCTTCGTTTCTTTGTCACTTTTAATGTGATCTGCATCACAGTTCGGGATATGAGCGTTTAGTACCATTAGGAATATTAACAAGACATACTAAAGGAGAGAAATTCAACATGCTCAATCTCAAAACAATAGAAATCATTAAATCAACGGTTCCCGTGCTTCAAATTCACGGTACGGCCATTACATCACGGTTCTACGAAATGCTATTCACCAACCATCCAGATCTCCTTCACATATTT
>JARBUQ010000451.1 GCA_029239545.1 Paenibacillus sp. | reverse complement strand
AGGTGTGAATCCGGACTTGTATGAGGCAGCCGACATCGATGGGGCGAACCGCTGGAAGCAGACCTTGTCGATTACGATTCCTTCGATCATGCCTACTATTGTAATATTGCTATTGCTCAAAATCGGCGATTTCCTGGACTTCGGGTTCGAGCGAGTATGGGTGTTTCTGAATCCTCTAACGTTCGAGAATGGTGAAATTCTGGACACTTATATTTATCGGGCAGGGCTGCTGCAGCAGGAGTACAGCTTTACAACAGCGGTCGGGATGTTCAAATCCGTGATCGGGTTAATCATGCTGGTAGGGGCTAACAAACTTAGCAAAAAGACGACTGGCGAAAGCTTGTATTAACCTGTGCTGATAGGCAATACACCATTTTCTCGAAAAGGTTTAGGAGGCGAAACACATGAATCTACGATTCACAAAAGGCCAACGAATATTCAACGTGTTCAACCTGCTTTTTCTGACTGGCATAGCACTGCTTATGTTTCTGCCCTTTCTGAACATTTTTGCGCAGTCCTTCAGCAGCTCGAAGGCGATTACGAACGGGCTGGTCGGACTATGGCCTGTTGACTTCACTACACTGAATTATCGCTATGTTTTCCAGGACCCTACCATCTGGAGAGCTTTTGGAATAAGTGTAGGGATCACGGTATTCGGAACCTTGATTAACCTGGTGATGACTTCCACGCTTGCCTACCCGTTATCCCGCCAAGAGTATGTGGGACGCAAGTATGTTCTGATCATGATCCTGATCACGATTATTTTTCAGGCACCACTGATCCCGGTGTTTATTCTGATCAAGAACTTGGGGTTGATGAACTCTCTCTGGGCGCTTATGATTCCGAACGCGATTAGTGCTTTTAACTTCTTCGTGATGCGGTCCTTTTTTCAAAATATTCCGAATGAGCTGATCGACTCTGGAAGGATGGACGGTTGCACGGAGCTGAGACTGCTGTGGAAAATCATTCTTCCGCTTTCCAAGCCTGCGATGGCTACGATGGGGATTTATTATGCGGTATATCACTGGAACTCTTACACGAATGCCTTATATTATTTGAATAAACGGGAATTATATCCTTTGCAGCTCAAGCTTCGTGAATTGATTGTATCCGACGACATTAATCTGGATCCTACCGGATCGTTGTATTCGGAGATGCTCAATACCTCTCCCGAGGGGATTAAGATGGCTACCGTAATCGTGGCTACCGTACCGATTCTGCTTATTTATCCGTTCCTGCAAAAGCATTTTATTAAGGGGATGCTGATCGGATCGATCAAATCATAATTCTAAAAAAAGAACAAATGCACATAAATTCACTCCATTGTTGATAATTGGGATTCACAATACAATCGGTATGCAAGCGCTTCACTAGCGCTGACGCACAAACCTAAACTATAAAAAAGGGAAGAGGGTAGCTATGAAGAAACAATGGATTCTAGCGCTCACATCAGTTCTGGCTTTCGGGTCGATCATCGGTTGTTCATCCGCCGGAAGCGACACACCTGCACAATCGACAGCGCCAGGCAGTCAAGCCAGCACAGCTCCGGCAGGTCCGACGAAATTCTCGATCTCATTGCGCACACTGAACTTCGACTACGTAGAGAAACATTCCAATATCAATGAAGACAAATGGGTCAAAGAGCTGGAGAAAAAGACAAACGCTGATCTGGATATTCGTCTGATTCCGCACAACGATTACGAGCAGAAGATGATTCAGATGTTCGCTATCAGCGATATTCCGGATGTGGTACAAGGCGGAGCTGGTACGAACGGGAAAGAAATGGCGGGTTCCGTTCAGGCAGGCGTGTTCCTGGAATTGAATGATTTGCTGAAGAAACACGGACCTAATTTGATGAAAGTGATTCCACAGGAAGCATGGGACGAAGTGACGCTGAACGGTAAAATTTATGCGATTCCTGAATTCCTCTCCAACTCTTCCCGCCGTGCCACCTGGGTTCGCGCCGATTTGATGGAAAAGGCCGGCATTACGAAGGATCCCAAGACGGTTGACGAGTACATGGAAATGTTGAGAGCGTTCAAGAAGATCGGCGTCGAGAACCCGTTCATGGGACGCGAGCAATTCAAGTATGCGGATATTTTCTTCGGCGCTTATGATGTATATCCTTATTTGAGCCAGTTCGAGAAGGTTGGCGATAATGTTCAACCGAAGTTCATGGATTCCGACAACATGATGAAAGCGCTCCAAACGTACAAGACGATGTATGATGAAGGTCTGATCAACAAAGAATTCGCAACCATTAACCCAACTAACTTCAAGAACATTATTTTGGCCGGCAAAGCTGGAATGTGGGAAATGAACACCCAGGAATTGCTTCAATGGGAAACTCAACTGAAAGCGAATGTTCCGGATGCCAAGATCAAGATTATTCCTTCTCCAGTAGGACCAGATGGTAAAGGCGGAGGCTACCTGTATGCTTCTGCGGCACGATCCTATTTCATCAACAAGAGTGCTAAGGACAAGGCGGAAGGGATCATCAAATTCTTCGACTGGATGGTTACAGCCGATGCAGACAAATGGTTCGATACGACCTTGCCAGTAGAGCCGAAGACACCTGAGGAAGTATCAGAGCAGCGGTACCTGAGCGGATTCCTGCACCTGGTGAAGGACGATGCTTACCGCAAGGAGATTCTGAATGCAACCGCGCCAGGTAAAGACCTGCTGAAGGTGTTCGAAACGATTATGCCGAATGAAGGGCGCGGCGGGATCGAATTCGATCCAAGGCTTGAAGCGATGCAGAAAAATCCGGATGCATCTCCTTTGTCGGATACCCCTCCGCCGGTTCTGCTGCAGCACATGGTCAAGATGGTGTACGGCAAATCGCCGATATCGGACTGGCCAAAAGCGATTGAAGAGTGGAAGTCTAAAGGCGGCAACGAAATTCTGAAGGAAGCGACTGAGCGTTTCAAGAAGAAGGAAGGCATTAAGCTGAGAGGCGCTGAAACGCAAAACTTGAAATAACGGGCTATCCTCTCCCTGCGAGCAATCGCGGGGAGAGACGTTTCTTACAACATTTACAGGAGGGCTTTAATATGAGAATTGATTTGCAGGGTAAGATTGCGTTAGTTACAGGCGGAAGCGCGGGGATTGGACGTGCAGTTGCTGTAACGCTGGCAGAGTGCGGTGCCAAGGTTGCCGTTAACTACATGACAAGCAAGGAGGCCGCTGAAGAGACCGTTCGCATCATTCAACAGGCTGGGGGAGAAGCTGCCGCTTTCCAAGGGGATATGACCGATGTACAGCAGATCGAAGCGATGTTCGCAGCAATAGGAGGCGCGTTCGCAGGAACGGTGGATATTCTTATTAATAACGCAGGCAATTTGGTTAAACGCGTACCTAACGACGAGATGAGCGAAGAGCACTACAACAAGGTGATGGATGTCAATTTCAAAAGCTGTGTGTTCGTCAGCAAAGCGGCTCTGTCGGGCATGAAAGAGCAGGGCTTTGGAAAGATCGTCAATATCACCTCGCTTGCTGCGCATAACGGAGGGGGGCCTGGAGCTGCGATCTATGCAGCGAGCAAAGGAGCCATCATGACGTATACGAAGGGGCTGGCCAAGGAGCAAGCCTCCTCAGGAATCAGAGTCAATGCGGTTTCTCCGGGATTCATAGGACAGACGGCTTTCCATGCCACATTTACCTCGGAAGAGGGGAGAAAAGCATCAGTTGCTTCTGTACCATTAGGCCGGGAGGGTACACCGCAGGACGTGGCGAACGCCGTATTGTTCTTAGCCTCGAATCTGTCCGATTATTTGACTGGAGAGACCATTGAAGTAAATGGTGGCATGTTCATGAGATGAGGGATAGAGAGCAGACAGACCATAACAAATGGAGAGCACATTGTCTTGAACAACTGGAACAAGAGCTGGAGCGGCTGCTGCAGGAAGGTTATGCCATTCCAAGCGAACCCGGCGGCTGGTGGCATCAATATGTATGCCCGGAGCATCATATTGAGCTGGAGTTTGATCCCTTCGAGCAGGATGCTCATACGTTCCATTGCCCTTATGGGTGTTCCTTGGAGGGTGAACCGTATCGCGGCGGCTGGCTGGTGTATAAGCACCAGCAGTTGGCCCGCTGCGCTTTGCAAGCCGCTGCTGTCTATGCAGGAACGAGGGAGCGGAGGTTTGCTGAGTTGGGAAAGCAAATTATCGGGCAGTACGCGCATCAGTTCCCTAAGTACCC
>JARBUQ010000450.1 GCA_029239545.1 Paenibacillus sp. | reverse complement strand
ATTGTACTTTTGTACGATGGGCCGTGTCAATATTAACAAAAAGCAGTCATCCCCCCGCATAGAGAAACGACTGCTGATCATATCCCCATTAATGAGTTAAAGGGATTGGTGCTTCGACCTGCTCTGTGGTGACTTTTTTGCGATAATTCACGATAAAATAAGTCAATGTCAGAAGACTTGCACCTGCAACGTAACCACCAAGAATGAGAGCATTCTCACCCAGGTAAGAGAAATCTCCACTTGATATAACGGCTTTGTACCCGGAGACCGTATAGGACATTGGCAACCAAGCATTGAATACTTGAAGCGGAGCCGGAATTAGCTCTAGCGGGAATGTCCCGGCAGAGGTCGTCAATTGCAGAATCAAAATAATAATGGCTATAAATCGTCCAGGATCACCGAACGCGGTAACCAGAAACTGCACCAGGGACATGAATGTCCAACTAACAAGAATACTGAATAACAAGAAGTAAGGAATGCTTTGCACCTCAATGCCCAGACCGAATAATAACACTAAATCCACAATGACAGCCTGAATAACTCCTATCGATAGCATCATCCCCCATTTGCCCATAAACCAACTAAAGCCGGATTTCGGTGCTGCCAAAGTATCCTTTAAGGGGAGTACAATCGTGAGCAGCAAAGACCCGACAAACAATCCTAATGAGATAAAATAAGGGGCAAATCCAGTCCCATAGTTAGGTACCGGTGTAAGCACATCCTCTTCAACTTGAACCGGGCTTGCAATCTTGTTATACGTTGCATCAGAAGGTTGAATATCGCTCGTCTGCTTCGATGCATCCTGCAATTTGCTCGTCAGCTCACTTGTACCGTTCACAATCCGGGAGGAACCGTCCGCAAGCAAATCCGTACCTTCCTTCAGCTGCCGTGTGCCCTCGGCTAACTGATTGACTCCTCCAGATAGGTTAGACAATCCATCTTGGAGCGCAATTCCGCCTTTGGCAGCAGACTGTACTCCTACCATAATCGCTGTTCCGCCTGCCTGAGCTTCCTCAAGCTTTTGCCCGAATTCGGTCATGCCTTGTGTAAGCTGTCCAGAACCACCTGACAATCTGGCTGAGCCTTCAACCAGTTGTTTGCTGCTTGCCTCCAGATTATCAGTACCTCCGGCAACTTGTTTACTTGCCCCAATTAATTGCTGCAACGCTTCGTCCTTGGCAAGATCCGGATGCGCTGCTGCCCATTGTTCAAGACCTGCTGATAATCCGCTAGCCCCTTGATTAAGCTGAACTGCTGCTTTTTCTGCATTAGTTAATCCCGCCTGCAGCTCATTCAAGCCAACCTCTGTTCGGCTGGAGCCTTGAGTCAATTGCTTCTGGGCAGTGCTTAGCTCAGTTAGACCTCCAGCTAAGAGGCCACTCGCCTGCCGCAGCTCCTCAAGACCGTTGTTAAGCTGTAATGCTCCATTGTTAAGATCACTTGCACCTTTACGGATAGGCATTGTGCCTTCCATTAATTTGCCCAAATTCGAATTTACTTGATTCAAACCATCGTTAACTGTGATGCTGCCTTCGGACAGCTTTTGGGCCCCATCTGCAGCTTGCACCAAACCATCTGACAGCTTGTTGAAAGTAGTGAAAATGGTTTGAGCATACGTCTTGGTAAGCTGCTGAGAGATTTCACCTTTCATGCGGTCAACAGCAGTTTTGCCAATTTGTGAGGATAGGAAATTATAGCTTTCATTCGGGTAAAAATGAAACATGGCAGCCGAGGGTTGTTCGTTAAGAACATCGGCGGCATTCCCCGAGAAATCCTCTGGGATTTCCAAGCCAATATAATAGCGATTATTCCGCAATCCATCCATCGCTTCCTGTTGATCGACGAACTTCCAGTCAAATCCATCTGTCTCTTTAATTTTCTGAACGAATTCCTCTCCTACATGAATCTCTTTCCCATCCATGATTGCGCCCTGATCCAGATTGACAACTGCAACCGGCAAAGTATCCAGCTTCTCATAAGGATCCCAGAAAGCCCATAGAAACAAGGAACTGTACAATAGCGGGATCAAGGCTACAGCTGATACGGATATTAGAAGCTTGCGATTGCTCAACAGGGAGCTCCATTCCATTCTAAATGAGCTTTTTCGGCTTGTTTTCATGAATATGTGTCCTCCAGTACTATTTGACCATTTTTCTCATTTGGTCATTTCGATTTAAAAAAAAGGCATTTCTCATTTCTTAATGGAAAGCCCGTCGAGCAAATACAGCTTAAACAGCTTGGCAATTTCTTCTTTTCCTAATGGTTCATGACTCTTGTCCCATTCATAAATGAAGGCCACATATAGCTTCAGCATTACAAATGCCGTTATTTCCGGGTCGCAGGAGCGAATCTCACCTCTATCCAAAGCTTCTTGCACCTTACGTGTGATGAAAGCCAGTATAGCAGTCTCAATCTGCTGAATGCCTTCCTGCGCCTGAGGAGTCCCCATATCACGAACCTCGTGTGTAAGCTTGATCGTCAACTCGTGCGTGCGGCGGAAATCTAACAGAGCATATAAGGCGGCTTGCAAATTCTCGAAAAAGGTGTGCCCAGGCTGCAGCACGTGCTCCGCAATCAGCTTCATCTCAATAATCAGCTTACGCATAATTTCATCGAACAGCTCTTCCTTATTCGTGAAAAATGTGTAGATCGTCCCTTTGCCCACATTGGCAATCTTGGCGACCTGATCCATCGTAGTAGCCTTATAACCGAATAAAGTGAAAGATTTCTCCGCTGCTTCGACGATACAAGCTTTACGATCAACAGCCATTTCTCTCACCTCCGATAAATCCGCAGCATGAACAACGAATTCATGACGAATAGATTGTTCGTCTCGATTGACCAAATGACCAAATTCGTATATCAGTCATTCCTGTACGTTATTATACTGCGGAACCTTTTAGTTTGCAACAGCTTACCTATGTCATTTTCTTACAGAGATTTGATCATACCACCATCAACCAATAATGCTTGTCCAGTTACATAGGTATTAGCAAAGGAACCAAGGAATACAACCGCTCGGGCAAATTCTTCAGGTGTGCCATAACGACCAAGCGGAATTTGGGTTAAAAATTGGCTCTCTACCTCTTCGGGACTAAGCTGCTTTGCTTGGGCAACACGTTCATCTAATTGTTTTATTCGATCTGTGGAAATCCGTCCTGGCGCCACTGTATTGACGAGAATATGATCTTTTCCAAATTCGGTTGCAAGGCTCTTGGTAAGAGCATACACTCCCGCGCGAAATACATTGGACAGGATTAAATCCTGAATGGGCTGTTTGATCGATATCGAGGAGAGATTCACAATACGTCCACCTTGTCCGGAACGCAAGTAAGGAAGCGCTTCACGAGTTAAACGAATAACACTCATCAGGTTGCTCTGAAAAGCAGCCGACCATGCAGCGTCGTCAAAATCTTCAAATGATCCTCCCGGCGGCCCACCCGCATTGGTTACCAGAACATCCAGACCTCCCCCAGCAGTTGCTGCAGAGCTTACTGCCGCTGCAATATCAGCAGGGTTCGTGACATCTAATTGGACTCGATTCACACTTTGGCCTGTCTCTTGCTTAATGACTTCATACGCTTCTTCCAGATGCTCCAGATTTCTGCTGGCAATCGTTACACGTGCACCTTCTCTTGCATATTCCAATGCGGTAGCCCGACCCAGACCTTTGCTGGATGCCGTTACGAGTACCGACTTATTGTTCAGTAACAAATCCATGAGTGAATAACACCCTCCTTATGTTGGGATCCACAGCTCGAGCGTTCATGCTTAGGATGCATAATTGGCTCTGACATTGTACTAGGATGAAAAGATCAAATTTTTCTCATACTGTGTTAACCGTCTTGCGGGAATGTCGAGCACAATTCTGCCTTTGGATAATCCCCATATACGGGTGGCGAATCGCTCTGCCAAGTCCAGATTTTGCATGCTGCATATAGCAACCAGTTCTTGTCGCTTACACAGAGATTTGAAATCTTCCATTACGCGGTCTGCAGATTTAGGGTCCAAGCCTTTAATCGGTTCATCGGCCATAATGACCTTTGCTCCTTGCACCAAAGCTCTAGCAATCGCAACACGCTGCTGTTCACCACCGCTTAATTTGCCGACTTTCTCATGTGCCTTATCCAGTAATCCGACCTTCTCGAGAAAATCCATGCCCAAAATATGTTCATCGGTTGAAACGGAAAAGGTTAACTTGCGCCACA